>JBEGKM010000084.1:0-4935 GCA_041184065.1 Actinomycetota bacterium | reverse complement strand
GATGTCCATCTCACCTATGAATCCGCCGGCCACACCGCGCTGAGATTCCGAATAGCCGCTCGGCACATCTGTCGATGGGTCAACCGGCAGAATCGAGGCATCTGGAACTAGCGGTGACTCGAACTGAGGCTCGCCGTTCGCATCGAGGGCATACCAAACCGGAATTGGCACACCAAAGAAACGCTGGCGCGAGATCAGCCAGTCACCGGTGAGGCCGTTTACCCAGTTCTCATAACGCACGCGCATGAAGTCGGGGTTGAAGTTGAGCTGCTTGCCAAGTTCGATCAAACGCTCACGGATGCTTGCATCGCGTCCACCGTTTCGGATGTACCACTGGCGGGTCGAGACGATCTCGAGGGGCTTGTCGCCCTTTTCGAAGAACTTAACGTCGTGGCTGATTGGTCGCGGGTCGCCAACCATGTCGCCTGACTCTTGCAGCAACTCGACCATGCGCTGCTTGGCAGAGAACACGGTCTTGCCAGCAATCTCGGCGAACGCTGCCTTGCCGGCTTCGCTGGTGATAACTTCTGGCATTTCAGCAAGGATGCGGCCATCCCAGCCGATGATTGCTCGGTTGGGAAGGTCGAGTTCGCGCCACCAAATGACATCGGTGACATCGCCGAAGGTGCAGATCATCGCGATGCCAGAACCCTTGTCGATTTGGGCTAGGCGGTGGGCGACGACGGGAACTTCGACCTCAAAGATTGGTGTGGTTACGGTCTTGCCGAACAGGTGCTGGTATCGCTCGTCATCTGGGTGGGCAACGAGGGCAACACAGGCCGCAAGCAATTCAGGGCGAGTGGTCTCGATAAAGATCTTGCCGTCTGGGCCATTGAAGCCAACACGGTGGTAGGCGCCGGGCTGCTCACGGTCTTCTAGTTCGGCCTGGGCAACGGCTGTCCGGAAGGTTATGTCCCAGAGAGTTGGAGCCATTGACTGGTATGCCTCGCCACGAGCGAGGTTGTTTAGGAAAGCCTTCTGTGAAACGGCAATGGCGTCTGGAGAAATCGTTTGGTAGGTCTGTGCCCAGTCAACCGAAACTCCGAGCTTTCGCCACAGGGCCTCAAACTGCTTTTCATCCTCGGTGGTTAGTTTTTCGCAGAGTTCAATAAAGTTGCGGCGCGAAATAGCAACTTGGTCGGCTGCCTTAGAACTCTTGTTGTCGCCGCCTTCGAATGGCGGAACAAAATTCTCGACATAGGGCAATGATGGGTCGCAACGCACGCCAAAAAAGTTCTGCACTCGACGCTCGGTAGGAAGACCGTTGTCATCCCAACCCATCGGGTAGTAGACCTCTTTGCCTGCCATGCGCTGGTAACGCGCAACTACATCCGTGTGGGTGTAACTGAAAACATGGCCAACGTGCAGCGAACCCGAGACGGTTGGCGGTGGAGTGTCGATCGAATAGATCTGCTCTCGAGTGGCCTCACGGTTGAACCGGTAGGTGCCTTCAGACTCCCAGCGAAGCCCCCATTTTTCTTCGAGACCCTCGAGGCTCACCTTGTCGGGTGCGGCTGCGGGTGAGAGGTAGTTGCTGGTCGAGCCAGTAGGGGCATTATTCACGCGAAAAGTCTCCAAAAAACGGGTTGTTAACAGGTTAACATTGATAGAGAAAATCATTTGCTTACGTCGACGAAAGCCGTGCATGTATCCCAAGAATCAAGACGCTTCAAACGCCGCGCGCGAGGGTGTAAACCCAAGCCCAAGTTTTCCGGCCGTTGAGCAAGAAATTCTTGGCTTTTGGGCTAAAGACAACACCTTCCAGGCTTCGATCGACCAGCGCAAAGAAGCGGGTGCCGAGGAGTTCGTTTTCTACGACGGCCCCCCATTTGCCAACGGTTTGCCACACTACGGGCACCTGCTCACCGGATACACCAAAGACATGGTTCCTCGTTTCAAGACCATGCAGGGTTATCGCGTCGAGCGCCGATTCGGCTGGGACACTCACGGATTGCCTGCCGAGGTTGAAGCTGAGCGGCAGCTTGGCATTTCGGGACGCCACGAAATCGAACGTATTGGTATAGATGTTTTCAACAACGCCTGCCGCACTTCGGTACTCAAGTACACCAAAGAGTGGGAGCAGTATGTCACTCGACAGGCTCGTTGGGTCGACTTCGAGAACGACTACAAAACCCTCGACACTAACTACACCGAGAGCGTTCTGTGGGCCTTCAAAGAGCTGCACAACAAGGGCCTGATCTACGAGGGCTTTAAGGTTCTTGCCTATTGCTGGCGCTGCGAGACCCCGCTGTCAAACCATGAGTTGCGAATGGACGATGAGGTTTACAAGAATCGTCAAGACCAGACACTCACGGTGACTTTCCCAATTTCTGAAGGTCAACCACTGGCCGGCGTCAGGCTTCTAGCCTGGACGACAACCCCTTGGACCCTGCCTACCAACTTTGCCTTGGCGGTTGGTCCAGAAATCGAATACGCCGTTGTTGTCGCTGGCCCAAACGCTGCGGCTGATGGCGGCCCAGCGGGAACCCGATACATTTTGGCAAGCTCGCTCTTGAGCGGCTATGCCAAAGATCTTGGCTACGACTCGGCAGAAGAAGCGCACGCGGGAATCGTTGAGACATATCGTGGCAGCCAGCTCGGCGGAATCAAATACGACCGCCTCTTCGATTACTACGCCGACCAAGAAAAATACGAGGTTGCAAACGCCTGGACGGTTTTGGTTGACGATTACGTTGGCGACGGCGATGGCACCGGAATTGTTCACCAGGCGCCGGCATACGGTGAAGATGACCAGAGAGTATGTTTGGCAGCCGGAATTGGCACGTATGTGTCGATCAACGAGCGTGGCGAGTTCAACTCGATTATCACCGACTTCGAGGGTCAGCACGTTTTCGACGCCAACAAGCCAATCTCGCAGCACCTCAAGGCTGCCGGCCGAGTGCTTCGCCAGGCCTCATACGAGCACTCTTATCCGCACTGCTACCGATGCAAGAACCCGTTGATCTACAAGGCGGTTTCATCCTGGTTTGTAGAAACGACCAAGCTTCGCGATCGCATGCTCGAGCTAAACCAGGAGATCGACTGGACTCCAGATCACACCAAGGATGGCTCATTCGGCAAGTGGCTCGAAAATGTTCGCGACTGGGCTATCAGCCGCAACCGCTTCTGGGGTGCGCCAATTCCGGTTTGGAAATCCGATGACCCGGCTTACCCGCGAGTAGATGTCTACGGTTCGCTCGAAGATCTTGAGCGAGACTTTGGAGTACGTCCAGCCGACTTCCACCGTCCTGTGATCGACGAGTTGACCAGGCCAAACCCAGACGACCCAACCGGTCGCTCAACCATGCGCCGCGTGCCCGAGGTTCTCGACTGCTGGTTCGAGTCTGGTTCGATGCCATTCGCTCAGGCGCACTATCCATTCGAAAATCGAGAGTGGTTTGAGACCCACAACCCGGGTGACTTTATTGTTGAATACGTCGGGCAGACCCGTGGGTGGTTTTACACACTGCATGTGCTCTCTACCGCGCTATTCGATCGTCCAGCGTTCAAGTCGGCAGTCTCGCACGGCATCATCCTTGGCAATGATGGTCAAAAGATGTCTAAGTCGCTGCGAAACTACCCAGATGTGAACGAGGTTTTTGACCGTGACGGTGCCGACGCGATGCGCTGGTTCTTGTTGTCGAGCCCAATTCTTCGAGGCGGCAACCTGGTTGTTACCGAGCAGGGCATTCGTGAAGGCGTTCGCCAATTCTTGCTGCCACTTTGGAACACCTGGTATTTCTTCTCGCTATACGCGAATGCTTCAAACTACGAGGCCAGATGGTCGACCGAGAGCGCCGATGTTCTAGACCGCTACCTCTTGTCGAAGGCGCACGACGTTGTGAACGAGGTCGAGGGGCACTTCAACCGCTTCGATTCATACTCTGCTGCAGCAAGCCTGCGCGACTTTGCCGACGTTCTCACCAACTGGTATGTTCGCCGGTCGCGCGATCGATTCTGGGAGGGCTCGACCGAGGCGTTTGACACGCTTTACACCGTGCTTGAGGTCATCACCCGTGCCGCTGCGCCGCTGCTGCCGATGGTTGCAGAGCAAATTTGGCAGGGTCTGACCGGTGGACGAAGCGTGCACCTCGAAAATTGGCCCGACGCCAGCAAGCTTCCTCACGACCAGAAGCTGGTTGAGGCGATGGACCAGGTGCGAACCGTAAGTTCGGTGGCATCAAGTCTTCGCAAGGGCAATGGGCTTCGCGTGCGTTTGCCGCTTGCCAAACTCACCGTGGTCACCAAGAACGCCCAGTCATTGGCTGAATTCGCAGACATCATTGCCGAAGAGTTGAACGTGAAGTCGGTCAACTTGGTTGAGCTTTCGCTCGACTCGACAAGCGAGTTTGGCGTAATCAAGCGTTTGACCGTCAACTCTAGAGTTGCCGGCCCGCGCATTGGAAAGTCCGTTCAGGCAGTAATTCAGGCGGCTAAGGCGGGGGACTGGTCTGAGATTGACAGTGTCGTTATCGCCGGTGGTGTTGCGCTGGTTGAGGGCGAATACGAGATTGATTTGGTAGCCGACCTAACCGAGGCTGTGGCTGACGAGGCGCCAACCGAGTTCATCGGAATTCTGCCTTCGGGTGGTTTCTTGATCCTTGATGGAACGGTCACCGCCGAACTCGCTGCGGAAGGCTTGGCGCGCGATGTCATTCGTGCGGTTCAGCAAGCTCGTAAGGATGCAGACTTTGACGTTAGCGATCGAATTAAATTGATTTTGACCGCAACCGATGATGTTTTGGCCGCAGTGGCCGAGCATTCCGCATTGGTGAAGTCAGAGACACTTACCCTCGAGCTTGAAACGCACAGCAACTCGATTCTTACCGAGCCGGTTGCCGTCGGCGATGGCCAGCAAGTTGAGATTTTGGTGCAGAAGCTTTGAGTGATCTAGAGTCGCAAAACGCTCGCGAAGAGGCCTATTGGGCAGAAAAG
>JBEGKM010000083.1:0-5042 GCA_041184065.1 Actinomycetota bacterium | reverse complement strand
AGTGCGTGATGATTTAGCACTTATAGTTTGCAGCGGACATTTACGAGTTGACGCTACATTCTCGACCCGCTTCATCCAGTTACACATGCACTGTCGAAACCGATCATCCCCATATTTAGTTACCATCAAACCCTCGAGGCCTAACCTAAACGTTTGGGACATGACCTCTTGGAGTTAACTCAACTATAAATGCAACCGCCGACAATAGGCTGTGGAAAGCCTGTGAATCGACAAACTACCAGTCTTTACCCTTGGTTGAGATGGCGCGAGCAGTCTCACGCTTGTCTTGAGCCTCTTTAAGAGTTTGACGCTTGTCGTACTCTTTCTTGCCTCGAGCCAGAGCAATCTCGACCTTGGCGCGGCCATCCTTGAAATATATCGACAGCGGCACCAGGGTTAGGCCAGACTCTTTGATCTTGCCCATCAGCTTATAGATCTCGTGACCGTGAAGCAGCATCTTGCGACGACGCCTTGCCGGATGGTTGTTCCAGGTGGCCTGGGTGTATTCAGGAATGTGCACGTTCTCGAGCCAGGCTTCGCCGCCTTCGATGCTGCCAAACCCATCGATCAGGGACGCTCGACCTGCACGCAACGACTTGACTTCTGGGCCAGTTAGCACCAGGCCCGCCTCATAAACATCGAGGATGTGATAGTCGTGACGTGCTTTTCGATTGCTGGCCACAACTTTTTGGCCGCGCTCTTTTGGCACGAGTTACTCCTGTTTTGAATGAACCCAATAAATCATTGGGCAGCACGCCAGTCTATCAATCGGCGCCGACAAACTCACGAGATCTTTTGACGGCCAGCGATGACTAGATCTTTAGGTATCGACGAATGGCTAAACCAGAGGCTATTGCTGCAAGCAGAACTCCAGCGCCAACCAAAATTGGCACGACCAAGAGCCCATCAGCAAGCCCGACAAAACTGGTGAACGGCAGTTGCTGGGAGAGGTAACCCTGCACGAAGAACTGAACGATTGCAACGACGGCGCCGCCGGCAAGAACCGAACCGATGGTCGCAGCAACCACTCCCTCGAGAATGAACGGCAGTTGGATGTAGAAGTTTGACGCACCAACTAGTCGCATAATGCCTAGCTCCCGGCGGCGGCTAAAGGCGCTCAAACGAATAGTTGTTGAAATAAGCAGGGCTGCGGAAACCAACATCAGCGAAGCAATTGCCACTGCAGCGATTGAAGCCGCGTTCAAAATGCTGAAGATCTGATCAAGATAGGTTCGTTGGTCTCGCACCTCTTCAACACCTGCCACACCGCTAAAACTCTCGGTAATGATTTGGCTCTTTGTAGCGTCTTTGAGGTTGATCCAGAAGGTTTCGTTGAGTTGCTCAGGTGTCACATACTTTGCAACGGCATTGCCCTCGAACTGGTCTTGAAAAGTTTTGTAGGCCTGGTCATGGTTTTCGAAGTAATACTTTTCGATGTATGCCTGGAGCGTTGGCGATTTGAGTCGCTCTTCAACAGCTGCCTTCAGGTCGCCAGAGGCCTCACCCTGAGGGCATGCCTCGCTTGGCGAAACATCGGTGCACATATAGACCGCAACCTGGGCCCGGTCATACCAGTAGTTTTTCATCTGGCCGATTTGCAGTTGAAGCAAAGATGCCGCGCCAACGAAAGTCAGCGAAATGAAAGTCACTAATACCACCGAGACAACCATCGCGGCATTGCGCCTAAGCCCTTGCCCGATTTCTTTGAAGATAAACCCTGCGCGCATTAGTTGAAGAACCCGCCTTCGACTATTGGGGTGGCGCCCGTTTGAGCTTTTTGATAACCCGCACCCTGCTGATCACGAATTATGACGCCGCCATTTAGCTCGACCACGCGCTTCTGAAGGCGATCAACAATGTTGCGATCGTGCGTTGCCATGATCACCGTCGTGCCAGCAAGGTTGATTCGCTCGATAAGAGCCATGATTTCTTGAGACGTGGTCGGGTCTAGGTTTCCGGTCGGCTCATCGGCCAAAAGAATTGACGGCTTGTTTACGATTGCACGCGCCAGCGCCACTCGCTGCTGCTCGCCGCCCGATAGCTCGGTTGGCAAACGATTTTCTTTGCCCTCCAGCCCAACCAAGCGAAGAACATCGGGCACCGCCTCTTGGATGAAACCCTGTGATTTGCCAATTACTTCGAGGCTGAAGGCAACGTTCTGAGCCACGGTCTTGTTGGCTAGCAGTCGGAAGTCTTGAAAAACTACGCCGAGTTTGCGGCGAAAATAAGGAACTCGACGACTAGGAATACCAACCAGGTTTTCGCCAAGAACGTGCACCGAACCTTTGCTTGGCACATCTTCGCGCAACATGAGACGCATGAGGCTTGATTTGCCAGAGCCAGAAGCACCCACCAAAAAGACGAATTCACCCTTTTCGATTTCAAGCGACACGTTGTCTAAAGCCGGCTTGGCCGAACCCTTGTATTGCTTGGTGACGTTGGCGATGCTAATCATGGTGATTACAGCCTAGGTTGAGGCTGGTCGAAGCCGCTCTAAGCGCCGAGCTGTGTCTGCTTGCGCCACCTAATGCCGGCAGCGATAAATCCATCTAAGTCACCGTCGAACACGGCCGATGGGTTATTCACTTCGTAGTCAGTTCGAAGGTCTTTGACCATTTGATAGGGCGCAAGCACATACGAGCGCATTTGCTCGCCCCAGCTTGCCTTCACATCGCCTGCGATCTGCTTCTTCGTGGCTTCTTCTTCGCGACGCCGAATTTCTAAGAGGCGCGACTGAAGCACACGCATTGCCGCAGCCTTGTTTTGAATCTGACTTTTCTCGTTCTGGCAGCTAACCACGGTTCCGGTTGGCAGGTGTGTGATTCGCACGGCAGAGTCGGTGGTGTTTACGCTCTGTCCCCCAGGGCCCGACGAACGAAAGACATCAATTCGGATGTCGGCCTCGGGGATCTCAACGGCTTCGGTCTGCTCAACCAGTGGAACAATTTCGACTGCTGCGAAACTGGTTTGACGCTTTCCGGCTGCGTTGAAGGGGCTCATCCGAACCAAGCGGTGCGTTCCAGCCTCGACACTCAAAGTACCGAAGGCAAAGGGTGCATCAATTTCGAATGTTGCCGACTTGATGCCAGCGCCTTCGGCGTAGGAGGTATCTAAAACGTGCGCAGGCATTTTGTGTTTCTCGGCATATCGCAGATACATGCGCATCAGCATTTCGGCAAAGTCGGTGGCATCGTCGCCACCAGCGCCAGAACGAATAGTGATGACGGCAGCGCGAGAGTCATACTCTCCATTCAAAAGCGTTTGAACTTCGAGCTCTGAGATAAGCGACTGCAGCTGAACCAACTCGGCCTTTGCCTCGCCCTGAACCGCAACATCGCCTTCGGCGTTAGCCATTTCGACAAGAACCTCGAGGTCATCCAACCTCGATTCGACAGATTCGAGCTTGGTCAGCATGGCCTGGGCGCGAGATAACTTGCTAGTCACCGACTGAGCGTGCACCGGGTTGTCCCAAAGATTTTGATCTTCGGATTGGATCCTTAAAATAGCAAGCTCTGAGCGAAGCTTTGGCTCGTCAACTACATCGCGGATGTCGCCGAACGTTGAACGTAGGGCACGGATATCTGCGGAAAGATCGAGGTCAGCCATTTGACTACTAGTTTAGGCGAGCCTCCATGGGTGTCGGGCGAGAGCCCTTCAATCAATGAACAATAATGGTGAAGTGAGCGATAAAGGCAGTGCATACGGCATCAAGGACTTGGCGATTCCGGTTTACCTGCCTTCACTGCTTTTCTCAATTGGCGAAGCAGGCCTACTGCCGATCATTCCGGCGAGCGCTGAAAGCCTTGGAGCAGATATTCCCACAGCAGGCGTGATTGCCGGGCTTGTGATGCTTGGAACACTCATCGCCGACCTGCCTGCGGGCCTTGTCGTGGATAGGTTTGGTGAGCGTCGAGCGATGATTGGTGCCTCGATTGTGGCGACGCTAGGCATTCTCTTCTCGGTTTTTGCCACAAACATTTTTGTGCTTGGTCTAGGCATTTTGATCATCGGCATGACGGTCTCAGTGTTTGCTCTCGCTCGACACAGCTTTATTGCTGAGCACGTGGCATTTAGCCATCGCGCTAGGGCGCTCTCGCTGCTTGGTGGCATGTACCGCGGCGGCGCATTCATCGGGCCACTAATTGGAGCAGGTCTGGTTGCCTCATTTGGCGTAATGAGCGTGTATTGGTTAGCGGTGATCTTTTGCGGCTTAGCTGCGATTGTGCTTTTGGCCACCAGGCCAGAGAAGGTCACACGCAAACCAAGGCGTGCGAGCGGCGCCATCTGGAAAGTTGTGAAAGATGAGCGCCACAAATTTTTCACGGTCGGCTTAGCCGCTTCGAGCCTAGGCATCGTGCGCGCTTCTCGAACCATTGGGCTACCGCTTTGGGCGCTTTACATAGGTCTCGATCCGGCACTAGCTGCTCTCTACATTGGTATCGCAGGTGCTCTTGACTTCGCGCTGTTTTATTCTTCAGGTCAGGTGATGGACAAATTCGGGAGACGCTGGGCGGCCATTCCCACTCTGATTGGCATGGGCATCACCCACATGATGGTCGGCTTGGCCTTGGACTCGACATCATTTTTGGCGGTTGCACTCTTGATGGCATTTGCAAACGGAATCGGAAGTGGCGTAATTCTGGTAATCGGTGCGGATCTTGCGCCGACCAACAAACGAAACGAATTTCTTTCGGCCTACCGCCTGCTGATTGACTCGGGTGTTGCTGCTACCCCGATGGTTCTTGCCGGTCTGACTGTTGCCATCGGTTTGGCTGGTTCGATGACTGTGATTGGGGCTATCGCGATTGGTGGGGCTGCGGTGCTATGGCGCTGGTTGCCCAAGTTCGGTATTCGCTAGCCACCTGACGACCGCGCCTTGGCTTCAGCACACACGACGTCTTTAGAACTTGCAAAAACTGTCGTGATTGGGTTTAGCCAATCAGCGCACAGAATGACCTCTGTCGTTGCACCGTCAAGATTTTGTTCGTTTGAAACCCTAAGGTTGCGAAATGAATTTGCGTATCGAGCGGGAAGGTTTGCCA
>JBEGKM010000082.1:0-5050 GCA_041184065.1 Actinomycetota bacterium | reverse complement strand
ACAGCAGGAGCCTCGTCAGGCCACCACGCCACCACGGGAGCATCTGGAAGTAGCAAACCGGTCACGAGGCTCTCAGGGTCGCTCGCAGCCTCTCCGAAGGCGCGCAAAACTACAACCTCAGATGCTCCGGCATCGCCACCAACGCGAATCTGGGCGTCGAGCTTGGCTTCTGAAGCTGCGGAACCTTCATCATCGGCCACGACGATCACGCGACATGGGTGTTCACGCGATGCCTCGTTGGCAGCTTTGATGGCTGGCTCAATACCGGCGAAGTTGGTTTCGATGATCAGGGTAAGAACACGACCAAGCGCAACAGCGCCACCCTCTTCGCGAATTTGAACCAAGGCCTTTGAGACCTTGCTGATAGTTGTGTTCGGTAGATCTTTGATCACGGAATTCTCCACTCACGGCCATCACGGGCAAGCATTTCATTGGCTGAGGTCGGACCCCAAGTGCCCGGCTTGTACTGCTCAGGCTGGCCCTGGGTGGCCCAGTATTCCTCGATCGGGTCGAGAATCTTCCACGAGAGTTCTACCTCTTCGTGGCGTGGGAACAACGGTGGGTCACCAAGCAAAACGTCGAGAATCAAACGCTCGTATGCTTCTGGGCTGGCCTCGGTGAACGCGTGGCCGTAACCAAAGTCCATGGTCACATCTCGAACCTGCATGCCGACGCCCGGCACCTTTGAGCCAAAGCGGATGGTCACACCTTCGTCTGGCTGAACGCGAATCACCAAGGCGTTCTGACCCAGTGCGCTGGTCTGGCTCTCGGCAAAAAGCTGCTGTGGGGCGCGCTTGAAAACAACAGCGATTTCGGTTACTCGACGACCAAGGCGCTTGCCGGCACGAAGATAGAACGGCACTCCAGCCCAACGGCGGGTGTTGATGTCTAGGCGCATGGCTGCGTAGGTTTCAGAAACCGACTCCGGGTTCATGCCGTCTTCATCCAAGAAGCCGGTGACCTTTTCGCCGCCCTGCCAACCGCCAGCGTATTGACCGCGAGCGGTGTGCTTGCCGAGGTCTTTTGGCAGACGAACTGCTGACAAGACCTTCTCTTTTTCGGCACGCAAATCGGCTGCGTCGAATGAAACCGGTTCTTCCATGGCGGTTAGCGCTAGAAGCTGAAGCAAGTGGTTTTGAATCACGTCGCGAGCAGCACCGATGCCGTCGTAATAACCGGCACGTCCGCCAACACCGATATCTTCAGCCATGGTGATCTGAACGTGATCGATGTAGTTTGCGTTCCAAAGAGGCTCAAAGAGCTGGTTGGCAAAGCGCAGCGCCAAGATGTTCTGAACGGTTTCTTTGCCTAGGTAGTGGTCGATGCGGAACACCGAGTCTGGTGGGAAAACCGATTCAACGACCTCGTTTAGCACTCGAGAAGAAGCTAGGTCGTGACCAAACGGCTTTTCGATAACCACACGACGGAACTGGTCTTTCGCAGGCGCAGCAAGACCGCTGCGCTTGAGCTGCTCACATACCTGCGCGAATGCCTTTGGCGGGATCGACAGGTAGAAGGCGTGGTTACCGTTGGTGCCACGTTCTTTGTCGAGCGTCTCGATGGTTGCCTTCAAACGGTCGAAAGCTGCGTCATCATCGAATTCACCCGAGACGAATCGAATGCCGGTCGAAAGCTGCTCCCAGACCTCTTCCGACCAAGGCGTGCGAGCATACTGCTGAACTGCCTCTTTGACTACCTTGCCGAAGTCTTGGTCGGCCCAGTCTCGCCTTGCAAAGCCGACAAGTGCGAAGCCAGGAGGCAAAAGACCACGATTGGCCAGGTCATAAACGGCGGGCATTAGCTTCTTGCGAGATAGGTCGCCGGTAACGCCGAAAATAACCAGCGAACTTGGGCCCGCGATGCGATTGAGGCGGCGGTCATCTGGGTCGCGAAGCGGGTTGTTGCCCGGTCCGAACTTAGCTGGACTCATTGAAGAGTTTCTCCTTAGATGGCGTTCTTGATAGCGGCTAGCCCAGCCTTGACGTCGGTCAAGGTTAGGGTGAGCACTGGACGACCGAGAGCACCAAGTACCTTGGCGTCACCGGCAGCCTGCGAAGCAATCAATTCACCAAAAGTGAAGTCACGACCGGGTACGGCAATGTCTTGCTTTGCGGTGGCTACAATCTGCAGATAGACGCCCTGGCGAGGCCCACCCTTGTGGTACTGGCCGGTTGAGTGCAAGAAACGCGGCGCCCAACCAAAGGTGACCGGGCGGCGGGTTTTCTTGGCAAGTAGGTCGCGCAGCTCGGCAGCCTCTGGTGCACTGGTGCGGTCCAGGTAGGCGTGAACCGAAACGTAGCCCTCATCGTCGTCGAGTTTGGCCAAAAGCGCTGCGACTGCTGCGCTCAGGGTTGAGCCGGTTACCTCAAGCGCCGTGCTTCGAACCTCGACATCATCGGCTGCAAATTCAGCAGGGATGACCGCGTCGCGCTGCTCAAGCATTCCGCGAGCGGCAATCTTGGCAGATTCAACATCCGGTTGGTCAAACGGGTTGATGCCAATCAAACGGCTGGCGACAACGGTTGCGTACTCCCAAAGCAGGAACTGGGCACCAAGCGGACCAGAAACAGAAACTGTGTCGCCTGAGACCGGCTTGGCATCAGCTTGAACATGAACTGCCAGCAGGTCGGCAAGACCAGAGTGCAGTTCCTGACTCTGTGGCTCTAGAACTACCGGCAATACACCCTTGCCGATTTTTCCTGTCGATTCGGCAATCAACTGCTCGGCCCAGTCGCCGAAACCAACGATTGAAGTGCCGTCTGACACAATGCCAATCTTGTCGCGGTAACCCATTTCGCCAGGGGTGCGAGCAAGAGCAGCGCCCAAAATTAGACCGGGGTTGTCTTCTGAATCGCTTGCTAGCAGCTCGGCAACTGCTTGAGCATCAGCAAGAAGACCCGCGATGTCTGCTCCGGCAAGACCCGATGGAACCAAACCGAATGCGGTCAGCGCTGAATAGCGACCACCAACGGTTGGATCGGCGTTGAAGATGCGGTAACCATCTGCCTTAGCAGCAGCTTCCATTGGCGAACCCGGGTCGGTCACAATGACCACACGGTCAGTCTTGTCGATACCGGCATCAGTGAAGGCTTTTTCGAAAATGCGCTTCTGAGAATCGGTTTCAACGGTCGAACCAGACTTAGAAGAAACGATGATCGCGGTCTTGTTTAGATCGCCGGCAAGTGCGGCGCCAACCTGATCGGCATCGGTCGAATCAAGAACAACCAGCTCAACACCGCCAGTTGAGGTGATGACCTCTGGTGCAAGCGACGAGCCGCCCATGCCGCAAAGCACGAACCGGTTTACACCCTTGGCCGCAAACTCTGCACGCAGGGCAAGAATCGGCTCAACCAGGGGAGCAGAGTCGAAAGCAGAACCAACCCAACCCAAACGAATTGACGACTCAGCCTCGGCTTCGGAACCCCAAAGGGTGAAGTCTTTGGCAGCAATGCGGCTCGCAACCTTGTCGGCAACAAGCTCTGGAACTGCATTGGCTACCGCGGCGGCGGCGGTGCCGGCTACTACGACCTTGACAGTCATGATTACTTGGCGGCCTTTAGCGCTGTGTCAACGGTCTCAACTAGCTCGTTCCAAGAGACGATGAACTTGTCAACACCTTCTTTTTCAAGCAGCTCGGTTGCGTCGGCAAGCGATACGCCAGCTGCAGCAACCTTGGCAAGTACTTCGCGAGCACCCTCGTAGTTGTTTGTGATTGACGCGGCAGGAACAACTCCGTGGTCGTAAACGGCTTCCATGGTCTTTTCTGGCATGGTGTTGACCAACTGAGGTGCTACCAACTCGGTGACATACAGGGTGTCAAGCAGATTCGGGTCTTTGACACCGGTTGAAGCCATGAGCGGGCGCTGAACGTTTGCACCAGCAGCTGCGAGCTCTGACCACTCGGCGGTTGCGAACTCTTGCTCGAATACCTCGTATGCAAGGCGCGCGTTTGCTAGGGCAGCCTGACTCTTTAGCTCTGCGTGTCCGGCGGCAACCAATCGGTTGTCTACCTCGATGTCAACGCGTGAAACGAAGAACGAGGCAACCGAGTGAATCTTTGAAATGTCGTGTCCGGCAGCCTTGGCCAGCTTGACTCCCGCGATGTAAGCAGAGATAACCGCGCGGTAGCGCTCGAGCGAGAAGATCAAGGTGACGTTGACGCTGATTCCCTCGGCGATGACTGCGGTGATTGCTTCAAGTCCAGGCTTGGTGGCTGGAATCTTGATCATCACGTTCTCGCGGTTAACCTTTGCGAAAAGCTCCTTGGCCTGCTTTACGGTGCCAGCGGCATCGTTTGCAAGACCAGGTTCAACTTCAATCGAAACGCGGCCATCGAAACCGCTGGTGGCCGCATAGACACCGGCGAAGATGTCACAAGCGTCGGCAACGTCTTTGGTGGTGATCTCAAAAATTGCCTGCTCGGCAGATGCTCCAGCAGCAGCCAGCTCGGCAACCTGAGCCTGGTAGCCCTCACCCTTTGCAAGAGCGCCAGCGAAGATGGTCGGGTTGGTGGTGACACCAGAAACCGAACGGTTGGTGATTAGGTCGCGAAGGCCACCTGAAACTATGCGAGAGCGCGACAGGTCATCTAGCCAGATGCTGACGCCGTTTGCTGCGAGTTGAGCTAGTGGGCTGTTTGACATGGAGTTTCTCCGTTTTCTGTTGAAAAAAGTTTGATTAGTTGGCGATCGAGGCCTGAGCAGCAGAAACAACGGCCTCTGCAGTCATGCCGAACTCGCGGTAAAGGGTCTTAGGGTCGGCCGAAGCACCGAAGTGCTCGATCGATACGCTCTTGCCGAATGGGCCAACGTACTTGTTCCAGCCGAGGCTTACTCCGGCTTCAACCGAGATCTTTGCCTTAACACCGGCAGGCAAAACCTGCTCGCGGTAGGCGGCAGGCTGCTCATCGAACCACTCGAGACACGGAGCCGAAACAACGCGGGTGGCAACACCCTTAGCCTCAAGTTGCAGTCGAGCAGCAACGGCGATCTCAACCTCAGAACCGGTGGCAATCAGGATTACCTCAGGCTTGCCGTTGGCAGCCTCAAGC
>JBEGKM010000081.1:0-5062 GCA_041184065.1 Actinomycetota bacterium | reverse complement strand
CCTAATCGAGAACGTTCAGTCATCAAACTTCACAATTTTGAACCAGCCTGGCCCATCGGTGTTCTCGCAGCCAATGTCGGCAGCCACCGCGGCCAAGGTCAACGCAATGATGGTTGGCGCTGTCTCGCGCGGCGTTTCTAGCAATGGCCAAATCAAGGGCGTCGAGGTTGCCGGCAAAACCGGCACCGCGCAAAACGGCGACGGCGCTCCATACACGCTTTGGTTCACAGGTTTTGCGCCGGCAAACAACCCGCGGGTTGCCGTTGCCGTCGTTGTTGCAGATGGTGGGGGTATGGGTCAATCTGGTCGCGGCAACTCGCTCGCGGCCCCGATTGCCCAGAAGGTTATGCGGGCGGTGTTGCAAAAGTGAATCCAGAAATAGGCAAACTCTATGGCGGGCGATACAAACTAATCAGCCGAATTGCCATTGGCGGCATGGGCGAGGTTTGGCAGGCGCAAGACGAGGTGATCTTGCGCGATGTTGCAATCAAAATCTTGAAGCAAGAGTTCATGGGTGACCCGGGCTTCCTCGAGCGTTTTCGCACCGAGGCGCGTCACGCCGCAATGGTTAACCACGAGGGCATCGCAAACGTGTATGACTATGGCGAAGACTCCGGAACGGCCTACCTGGTTATGGAGCTAGTGCCAGGTGATTCGCTGGCGCGCATCCTAGAAAAAGAAAAAACGCTCTCGGGCGACAAGGTGCTCGACATAATTGCGCAAACTGGTCGCGCCCTTTTTGAAGCGCACGAGGCTGGGCTGGTGCACCGCGACATTAAGCCGGGCAACCTGCTGATCACGCCAGAGGGCCACGTCAAGATCACCGATTTTGGCATTGCTCGAGTTGCCGACCAGGTTGGTCTAACCGCGACCGGCCAGGTGATGGGCACAGTGCAATACCTATCGCCAGAGCAAGCCACCGGCAAACCGGCAAGCCCTTCGACAGACATTTATTCGTTGGGCATAGTGGCCTATGAGGCGCTTGCCGGCAAGCGGCCTTTTACAGGTGAATCGCAGATGGCCATCGCGATGGCACAAATCAATGAAACCCCGCCGGCGCTGCCCGCCAACATTGACCCTCGAATCGCCAACCTGGTGATGAGCTGTCTTGCCAAAAAGCCAAACCAGCGGCCCGAGAGCGCTCTGGCACTGGCCAAGCGAGCCGAGTCGATGATGACCACCGCGCCGATTAATTCGGCGGCGACCCAGCTTTTGCAACAGCCAACCGTGAGCGATCGCACCGCCGTGATCGAAACCGCGGCAACCACAGCCCCTTCGCCAATTCAACAACCGGTGGTCTGGCCTTGGATTGCCCTGATTGCCGTAATTGCCGTCACCTCACTTTCGATCGTGATTGCCATCATCACCTCTTCGATGCAGCCAACACCTACCGAAACCATCACGGTGCCGGGTTGGGCAACCGCCAGCACTTCAGCCAGCCCAACGCCTTCGGCCAGTCCTACCAATGTGCAGGTGTTGCTGAGTGACATCGAGGGTCAAAATGTGGTCGATGTGCAAACCATGCTGAGCGAAAAGGGTCTCAAGGTTTTGGCTAGCCCAGGCGAAATTGTGCCGGCCGATGACCCAAGAGTCATGGATGTCTATGACGCCAAGCCGCTTGGCAACCTGATGTCTGGCTCGACAATCGAGATTTTCTATTACGTGGCCGACACCTCTGGCGAGACCCCATCGCCAACCCCATCACAATAAATTCAGGCTATTTGCGTAGACTTGGGAATCGAAGTTTCATCAAGAGTGGAGTGCAAAGTTGTCTGAAAACCAGCGGGTAATCGCAGGCCGTTATGAGTTGGGTCAACTCATTGGTCGCGGTGGCATGGCCGATGTGTATGAAGGCATCGACACCCGTTTGGGCAGAACCGTTGCAATCAAGCTGCTTAAGTCAGATTTGGCCAACGACCCAAACTTCGAAGCCCGCTTTCGCCAAGAGGCTCAGGCTTCGGCTCGAATGGCGCACCCAACGATTGTGCGAGTTTATGACGCCGGCGAAGACATCACCGCCGATGCCCACGGCAACGAGCTAAAGCACCCGTTCATTGTGATGGAGTTCGTGAAGGGCAAGCTGCTTCGCGATTTAATGCACGAACGTCGCCTAACCCGCCAAGAGGTTATCGACTATGCCAGTGGCGTTTTGACCGCTCTCGAATTTTCACACCGTGCCGGTGTGGTTCACCGCGACATCAAGTCGGCCAACATCATGATCACCGAAACCGGTGCCGTAAAGGTGATGGACTTTGGCATTGCCCGCGCGGTTTCAGATTCTTCGGCAACCATGGCGCACACCAGCGGCATCATGGGCACCGCCCAGTATTTCTCGCCAGAGCAAGCCAAGGGTGAATCGGTAGACGCACGCACCGACCTTTATTCAAGCGGCGTTTTGATCTACGAAATGCTAACCGGTCGCCCACCGTTCAAGGGTGAGACCGCGGTTTCGGTTGCCTATCAGCACGTTTCAGAAGCAGTGCCGGTTCCATCGCAGTTTGATGCGAGCATTTCACCCGAGCTTGACCAGGTGGTTTTGCACTCGCTAGCCAAAGACCGCAACGAGCGCTTTCAGACCGCCGAAGAATTCCGAGAGCACCTAGTTGCTGCCGCCAACGGTTCTCCATTCACCGCACCAACCACCGTTGTCGAGGCACCAGTCGAGGTCGTTTCGGTCGTTGAACCAGAGGCAGTTGCCGAACCAACGCCACTCCCAGAAGTTGTCGAAGACGATTTCGAGGCCCTGTTGGCCGAGGCTTCACGCGACGCAACCAGCGTGATGCCACAGGCATACGTTGCGCCAGAAAAGCCGGCCGCACCGGTTTCTGCGCCAATCGCTACCCCGGCATCAAACCCAACCGAGGTTTTTAGCGAGCCAATCACCAACCCGTTTGCAACCCTCGGCGTCGAACTTCCGGCTGACACCGGTTCAAACGCAAGCGCTGCCCAAACCTTCGCCAAGTCTGGAAAGCCATCCCCTCGCCTGCTTTGGGGTGGCGGTTCGGCCGCTGCGGTCATCCTGGTTGGTTTGATTGTTTGGTTGTTCACCCTCGGCAGCTTTAACCTAAACGTCAACCCTGGTGGCTCGGGCATCGAGGTTGCGAACGTGGTCAATTCGACCTATCAAGACGGCTATGTGACCATCATCCAGCAGGGCCTTTTGGTTTCTAAGGTTTATGAGGCAAGCGAAACCGTGCCTGCCGACACCATCATTCGCACCGACCCAACCGCCGGCACCAAGGTGCCCGAAAAGACCGTGATCACGGTTTATGTTTCGTCGGGCAAAAACACCGTTGCCTTGCCAAACCTGGCTGGCATGACCGAGGCCGAGGCCGCAACCGCGCTTGCCACCGCCAAGCTAACTCTTGGCACAATCACCCAAGCCGCTAGCCCGAACGTCGAAGCTGGCAAGGTCATTTCGACCGATCCGGTCTTTAACTCGCAGGTTGCCGAAGGCACCGTGGTGAACCTGATCATTTCAAACGGCAAGGTCAACGTTCCCGACGTTCGCAACCTCAGCATCAGCGAGGCACGCAACATCATGAGCAGCGTTGAAGTCGGTTTCACCGTTTCGATTACCACCAAGGATGTCTGCTCTGGCACCACCGGCACCATCGTGACCGACCAGTCGATTTTGCCTGGTTTGGCAGATCAGCGTTCGGCCATCGTGCTCTACGTGGGCTGTAACCAGTAGGTCATCATGGTCAAAATTCTGGTTCTCGACAACTACGACAGCTTCGTTTACACGCTGAACGGTTATTTGCAGCAGCTTGGCGCCGAGACCGAGGTGCTTCGCAACGACGTGGTTGCCGAGGCTGAACTGCCAGCACTGCTTGCCAATTACGACGCGGTTCTAATCAGCCCGGGCCCTGGCACCCCAGCCGAGGCTGGTCTTTCGATTCCGGTGGTCAAGCTCGCGCTCAAATCTGGTCAGCCGGTATTCGGCGTTTGCCTTGGTCACCAGTCGATCGCCGAGGCAATGGGTGCAACCGTGACCAGCGCCGAAGAGCTCATGCACGGCAAAACCTCGCAGGTTGCCCACGACAACTCGTTGGTTTACAAAGATGTTCCCAACACCTTCACTGCCACTCGCTACCACTCGCTTGCAGTGGTTGATTCGACCGTGCCCGAAGATTTGATCGTGACCAGCCGCACCGCAAAGGGTGAGAACTCAATGGGCGGCGTCATCATGGGTCTGCAACACAAGACCCTGCCAATTTATGGTGTTCAGTTTCACCCAGAGTCGGTGCTCACCGAGGGTGGCTATCAAATGCTTGGCAACTGGCTCGAATCAATCGGCCTTAAGGGCGCTGCAGAGCGCGCAAAGTCGTTATCTCCGATGGTTAAGTTCTAAACCCCAAACAGATAGAATTACGGTTATGCCTGAATCAACTAGTCGCAAAAAGCCAGCCAAGGTCGCAAAGCCTAAGGCTCCAAAAGTAACCTCTGAGAACTCAGAAGAGCTGCCAAACCCGGTTTGGTTTAAGCCACTGATGTTCGGCTTCATGTTGCTCGGTCTAGTTTGGATCATCACCTACTACGTAACCAGCGCACAGTTCCCATTGGGTGCAGGCACCCCTTGGAACCTAGAGAACTGGAACATCTTGATCGGCTTCGGCATCGCCATGGTCGGTTTCATGATGTCTACCCGCTGGAAGTAATCAGCCAAGAATTACAAAAACCGCTCGGCTTTGGCCGGGCGGTTTTGCTTTAAGCCTGTTTAGCCAAGCAGCATGGTTTGCATGCGATACCAAGTGAGTGCCACAAAAATAAGGGCCACGGCAATCGCGCCAACCAACTGCGCGCGCTTGCTCTTGCCCTGCGCATAAACCGCAGTCAGAGCACCACCAGCGAGCAACCCACCAAGGTGCGCCTGCCAGCTCACGCCCGGCATGAAAAAACCAAACGCCAAGTTAATGGCAATTAAACCCATCAAACCGCGAGAGTTTTGACCCACAGCGCGAAGAACTACAAAATATGCAGCCATCAAACCAAACACGCCGGATGAAGCGCCAAGCACCCAGGTGTCTGGGGTGTTCAAATACATCACTGCAACCGAGCC
>JBEGKM010000080.1:0-5072 GCA_041184065.1 Actinomycetota bacterium | reverse complement strand
GTTGGCGGCCGTCTATTCGGCGCAGTCAAGACCTCTGACGTTGTAGCTGCTGTTGTAGCTGCAGGTCTAGCCGAGCTAGACAAGCGCAAGGTTGCCTTTGTTGCACCAATCCGCAGCACCGGTGAGCACGCAGCTACCGTTCGTCTACACGGCGACGTAGTTGCAACCATCAAGCTACAGGTTGTTGGCAAGAAGTAATCTTCGAAAGAAGTTCTCGAGCGGGGTCCCGAAAGGGATCCCGCTCTGCTTTAACTCAAAGGTTATGCACAACCCTTAGGTTCTAGTTTAGGGTTTGTTAACTTTTATTATCCACAGCACAGATGCCAGTAAAAATAAGGAAAACAATTAATTATCCACAGGTTTTCCACAGGCTTACTAACAAATTGCACACAGTTATTAGGGCGTGTCCGCACAGTTGTTCACATAGTTATCCACAGGGTAACTTTCAACTTAGATGTCAGTAGTGAATGCTAGACAGTAACTCTCATGAGAATAAGGATTTCCAATGGCGTTTGATGCAGCCCCACCGCCGGTTGATTACAACCGTGGCGAGCAGCGCATGCTGCCAAACGACATGCTTGCCGAGCAAAGTGCCCTGGGCGGCATGCTTTTATCGGGCGATGCGGTTGCCGAGGTTCAAGAATCGGTCAAGGGTGCCGACTTTTATGCCCCCAAGCACGAAATCATCTTTGACGCCATTTTGAGCCTGTTCGCCAAGGGCGAGCCAACCGATGTGATTACGGTCACCGATGAGCTCACCAAAGCCGGCAACATCATCAAGGCCGGTGGCGCAGATTACCTGCACACCCTCACCTCGATCGTGCCAACTGCCGCAAATGCTTCGTTCTATGCAAAAATCGTCGCCGAAAAAAGCACACTGCGCCGCCTGGTTGAGGTTGGCACCCGCATTGCTCAGATGGGTTACGCCAACGAGGGTGAAGTAGAAGACCTGGTCAACCAAGCCCAGTCAGACGTCTACTCGGTCACCCGAGGTGCAGCGAGCGAAGACTACGTTGCCCTGAATGACTCAATCGAGGCCGCCATTCACGAGATGGAGTTGGCGCAGAGCCGCGGCGGAGACATGGTGGGTGTTCCATCCGGGTTCCCCGAGCTCGATGAAATGACTCACGGCTTGCACCCAGGCCAGCTGATCATCTTGGCTGCCCGCCCGGCCGTTGGCAAGTCAACCTTCGCGCTTGACCTGGCCCGCAATGCGGCGCTTCGCGCCAATAAAGCAACCATTTTCTTCTCGCTCGAAATGGGTCGCGCCGAAATCGCGATGCGCATGCTCTCTGCCGAATCACAAATTCCGCTGCAAGCCATGCGAAAGGGCTCACTCGAAGACAAAGACTGGGCTCGTTTGGCTTCGGTGCGCGGCAAAATCAACGATGCCCCGCTTTACATCGATGACAGCCCAAACATGACCCTGGTCGAAATTCGCGCCAAGTGCCGTCGTTTGCACCAGCGAGTAGGGCTGCAGATGATTGTGATCGACTACATCCAGCTGATGAGCTCGGGCAAAAAGGTCGAAAGCCGCCAGCAAGAGGTTTCTGAGTTCTCACGTGCGCTAAAGCTTCTGGCCAAAGAGCTTGGTGTGCCGGTGGTTGCGCTGTCTCAGCTAAACCGTCGCGCCGAAGACACCAAAGACAAAAAACCAGAGCTTTCGCACCTTCGTGAGTCGGGCTCGCTCGAGCAAGATGCCGACGTGGTTATTCTTTTGCACCGCGAGGGCATTGGCCAACCCGATCACCCTCGTGTGGCCGAGGCCGACGTGATCGTGGCAAAGCAGCGTTCTGGCCCAACCGGCACAATCGTGGTTGCCTTCCAGGGTCAATACTCACGCTTCATGAATATGAAAAACTAACTTCATGAGAATTAATGCGGCAATCAGGGCGGCTGCCGCGTTCGGCGCGGGCATCTACATAACCTTCTCGCAAAATCACGGCATTCAGGTTGGCCTGCTTGGCCTCACGATTTTGTCATTCGGTTGGGCCATCGGCAGCATTTACTCGGCTGCGGTAGCCAAAGATCGCATCCAAATGATTGCTTACATTCCCCTGGTGGTTTTGCAGGCTCTATTCGGCTATCTAAGCCTTGCCGGTGTAATTGAGGCTGCTCTGTTTGGCGCCCTCATCACAGCCTGGGGCATTCTGATTGGCGGCTACGAGATTCTTCAGGGTCAAATGCTTGGGCTTCGCACCCGTGCTGGCCGCGACCACCTGACCACGGCACTGCTAACCATTGCGCTCGGCGCACTGTTCTTGCTTGCGCCTCTTGACCAAGTCTCGGCCGTGGGCTTCTTTGGCGCCTACATGGTCTTAATCGCGGTGCATCTCGGTTTAGTTGCCGCCTCGCCGTCGAATGACAAAAAAACTAAGGCGTAGGCTTGAGCCATGGCAAAAACCAAGAAGAAGAGCGAAGCTAAAAGCGTTCGCAGCTACCTAACTCTTTCAGTCATTGCGGCAGCATTTGTTGGCGCGATTGTTTATGGCGGCGTTAAAGACGTGAACTCAGCCCTAATTTGGGCTGGCATTACCTTCATCGTTTCGCTGGTCACCATTGCCACACTTGCCTTGTCGGTAAAAGACGACAACAGCGACCCAGATCAGCCGAAACTCAAATAGTTATTGAATTCGTTTGGCTAATTCGCTAGCCAGACCGGTGTAGGTGTGTGGGCGCAGCTTAAGCAGGCGCTCCTTTGCCTCATCGCCAATCTCAAGGCCGTTCACAAACGCAACCATGTCGTCGCCGCTTAGGCGCTTGCCACGGGTCAGGTCTTTCAACAACGCGTATGGGTCGTTGATGCTCGAGCGGCCGGCGGCAACCTCCGCGCGAATCACAGTCTGAATTGCTTCGCCCAGAATCTCCCAGTTGTCGCTCAGGTCGGCATCAAGCACGCCCTGTGACAAGTCGATTTCGTTTAGACCGCGGGTCACGTTGTCGATAGCGAGCAGCGAGTGGCCAAAGCCAAGGCCGATGTTGCGCTGTGACGAAGAGTCGGTCAGATCGCGCTGCAATCGCGAGGTAATCAGGGTCGAGGCCAGGCTGCCAAGAATCGCGTTCGAAAGCTCAAGGTTTGATTCGGCGTTCTCGAAGCGAATCGGGTTGATCTTGTGAGGCATGGTCGAAGAACCGGTCGCCCCCGCAACCGGAATCTGCTTGTAGTAGCCAAGCGAAATGTAGGTCCAGATGTCGGTGCAAAGGTTGTGCAGAATGCCGTTGAACAGCGAAACGGCAGAGTAAAGCTCGGCCTGCCAGTCGTGCGATTCGATCTGGGTGGTCAGCGGGTTCCAGGTTAGGCCGAGGCTGGTCACAAAGTCTTCAGACTCTCTTGGCCAGTTCACATCTGGTGCGGCAACAACGTGTGCCGAGAAGGTGCCGGTGGCTCCCGAGAACTTGCCAAGGTATTCATTGGCCTGAATGCGCTTGACCTGGCGCTCTAGACGGTGAACGAATACGGCAATTTCTTTGCCCATGGTCGAAGGGGTTGCCGGCTGGCCGTGGGTGTGTGAAAGCATCGATGCATCGGCATATTTGGCCGAAAGTTCGCGCAGCTTGGCGATTAGCTTTTCAACGCGAGGCAGCCATACCTGTTGAACCGCGTCACGCACGGTGATTGCATAGCTGAGGTTGTTTATGTCTTCGCTGGTGCAGGCAAAGTGGGTCAGCTCTTCGATTGCGCCAAGGCCAAGTTCTTGCAGTTTTCCACGGATGAAATATTCGACGGCTTTAACGTCGTGCTTGGTGGTTGCCTCGGTTTCAGCCAGAGTTGCCACGTCGGCGTCTGAAAAGTTGATGACGATTGCGCGCAGCTGGGCAATCTGGGCCTCGCTAATTGGGGTGTTGGTGCCCAATAGGTTGCGATTGGCCAGGTGAATCAGCCATTCGATCTCGACTGCGATGCGGGCACGGTTGAGGCCGGCTTCAGAAAGGTGAAAGCCCAAATCTGAAACGGCGGCGCGATAGCGGCCATCGAGCGGGCTAAGTGGCTGAATTGAAAGATTACTCACCTGTCTATATTGCCGTAAGTTCTGCACAGATTGGGGGCTTTGAGTCTTTTGAATCGTTCGGATGACGCAATCTCGTGAGATGGATTCGGTAGACCACGCCCTTGCTCTGATTATCACCAGGCTTCAAAGCGCTATTCCAGACCCCGTGCTTTGGGCGGGGGCCGCCAGCGATGCTTGTGCTCAGTCGATTGAAAAGCTCACCTGGGAGTTCGCCGAACTGCGTAAGAGGCTCAAATGTTGGGCGATTTAGAGGTTTATGGCGCCGATGCCAAGGTGGTGGCAACCAGGGCCGAAATTGAACGGGTGCGCCGCGAACTCGAGGAGGTGGCGCGGTGGCTTGAAGGCCAAGTTCAATTTGACGATTTTCTAAGCGACCCGCTTGCGCGGGTAGGGCTGGCTATGGAGGTTCCGCTCTTTCGAGAGCGAATATCGAGCGTGCGGTTGGCGCTGGTGCAGGCCGCCGAAAGCTATTTCAGTGCTGAAGCAAGAGCGATGATTCAATTTGAACAGCACTTTCCGCTCGATGTTCCGGCATTGGCAGCGCTCGCCGCCCGCATCGGTTCGGCCTCGTTATCGCCGGTGCCGCCTGGTCTGTTCGCCGAAAAACCAGTGTTTGCCGCTGAGGTGGGTGAATCAAGATTTTCACTGCCGCCGAACTCGCTGGTTTCGATGGCCAGAAGGCTGCAAGAGACCGCAAATCTCGACAACCCAACCATTCGAGTCGAACGCTTCGGCAAAAATGTCGTGGTCTTTGTTCCGGGCACTAGGGTTTGGTCGCCGTCTGCAGGCAAAGATCCGCTCGATGTCACATCAAATTTGAGAGCCATGGCTGGGCCAGATTCGGCTGCTGGCAGTCAACGCGCTTTAAGTCAGGCGCTTCGCGCCGCCAATGTGGGCAGGGGTGACCGGGTGGTTTTTGTTGGGCATTCGCAGGGTGGAATGATCGCCGCAAACCTGGCCACCAAGCCTCAGCCATATCGAGTGGCGGGGCTTGTCACCTTTGGTGCTCCTCTTGCTCAACTCGAGGGCAAGTTGAAAGTGCCGATTCTGGCAGTCGAACAT
>JBEGKM010000079.1:0-5136 GCA_041184065.1 Actinomycetota bacterium | reverse complement strand
GCTCCAGCTTCATCGTTCGACTTGCATGTGTTAAGCACGCCGCCAGCGTTCGTCCTGAGCCAGGATCAAACTCTCCGTAAAAGTTTTTTAGAGCCACAGCAAGCTGTGACTCAAGTTTTTTACATCAGCCCCGGAAAATGGGGCATGTAGCTTGATCTGACTAAATAGATTGTCTGACAATCTGTCTAACCATAATATTTTCTCTGCTTATCTAGGCAAGCCTAAATAACCAAGAGGTTCTTGGTATCGACATTGTGCACGCTGTTGAGTTCTCAAGGATCGGATGCTCCGGGGAGTTTGTCTTTCGACTCGCCTCCAGGGCAACTTCACTAACTTACCATGTTTTGGCAGCTTGTCAAATCTGACACGCCAACCAATTTTCTGGGAAGGTTTTCAATCTTAGACACAAAGACAAAAGCCTGCAAGAGGCTTTTTGACCTGGTTTAGGATTTGTTGCTCTTGAGCCGGTGATCTCTGCGGATTCTTCCAAGCTTTGGGCAACAGGTAAAACATTACGTTGCGATAACGACGATGTCAAATCCATTCGGGATCATTTTGAAAACACCCCGATATGCCAGTGTTTATAAGGATTTCACTTTGCGTTCAGCATGGTTTTTTTGCCCGATTTCGGCGCATCCGGTGAAAATTGATGAAAATATTTTTGAATTTGAATGCCATTGCCCGTATTTACTGGGATATACAGGGGTTAAAAAGTTTTTTGGGGCACCCGCTGTTACCGCGAATGCCCCAAATTGAGAGCTTTTTACCCACATAGATCGGCGTAAGTCGTGAAAAGACCCTTTTAGGCCTTGAAGATACCTGCCAAAGTCTTTTTACCCCGGCGCAGCACAGCGAAGTGGCCGTGAAGCAAGTCGGTCAACTCCCCTGCTTCATCGATGACCTTGACGTTGTTCAGATAGACGCCGCCCTCTTTGATGGCGCGACGACCCGCACTGATGCTGTCAACCAGACCGGTGTCGAGTAAAAGCTGAGTGATTGGAGTTCCCAACACTGCAGTTGTGTTGGGTAGTTCACCGAGAGCTGACTTCAGGGTGGCAGCGTCTAGATCGCTTAGCTCACCTTGGCCAAAGAAGGCCGCAGCGGCAGCGATAGCGGCCTCGGCGGCCTCTCTAGAGTGCACCAAACTGGTGACCTCTAGAGCCAGTCGCTTCTGAGCCGCTCGCAGATAAGGCGCATCTGCGGTCTGCTGAGCAAGTTCGTCGATCTCGGCCTTCGAGAGGAACGTAAACACCTTGAGGCGATCGATTACATCGGCATCTTCGACGTTCAGCCAGAACTGGTAGAACGCGTATGGTGATGTGAATTCTTCATCTAACCAAACGGCGTTGCCTTCAGACTTACCGAATTTTTTGCCATCGCTGTTGGTGATCAGCGGCGTAGCCAGTATGTGCGCGCTTGCGCCCTCGGCCTTGCGAATCAGGTCGGTGCCCGAAGTCAGGTTGCCCCACTGGTCACTGCCACCCATTTGCAAGGTGCAGTTGTAGCGACGGAAAAGCTCGAGGTAGTCGTAGCCCTGAAGTATTTGGTAACTGAATTCGGTGTAGCTGATGCCGTGCTCAGAATTTAGACGCGCGGAAACGGCATCCTTGCTCAGCATCGTGCCGACTCGGAAGAACTTGCCGATGTCGCGCAAGAAGTCGATCGCACTGAGTGGAGCTGTCCAGTCGAGGTTATTAACCAAAATCGCAGCGTTGTCGCCCTCGAAGTTCAAGAAACGTTTTGCCTGGGCACCGAGCTTTTCAACCCACTCGGCGACAGTCTCGCGAGTGTTTAGAGTTCGCTCGGCGGTAGGACGCGGATCACCAACCAATCCGGTTGAGCCTCCGATGAGAGCAATTGGCTTGTGGCCGGCTAGCTGCAGGCGACGCATGATCAGAAGCTGCACCAGGTTGCCCAGGTGCAGGCTCGGAGCGGTTGGGTCGAAACCGATGTAGTAAGTCAGCTGGGTCTCGTTGAGAGCCTTGCGCAAGGCCTCCTCATCCGTGGATAGCGCGATTAGCCCGCGCCACTGAAGTTCATCCCAGAGATCTTTGAATGACGAGTCGTTTGCCTGGGCAGCCATTGCCGCATTGGTTGACATGTTTATGCCTCACGCTTGGGTGCGATTTTGCGAAGGGCCGCGATTTGCTCTAGAACTCGAGGAAGCGCTGTGCCACCTGCACCCGCGCGAGCCTTGATTGAACCGGCCACAGTCAACACTTCACGGACATCCGGGGTTAGGTGGTGCGAGATGGCAGCCATTTCGGAGTCTGGAACTTCGTGCAGTTCGAGGTTGTGTTGCTCGCAGTATGAAACCAACTTGCCCGTTATTTCGTGCGCATCTCGGAAGGCAACCTTGTTCTTGACCAACCACTCGGCGACATCGGTAGCCAGAGAGAAGCCCTGCGGGGCCAGCTCTTCGAGGCGGTCGGTGTTGAAGTGCAGTGTGGCAACCATGCCGTTGAAAGCAGGCAACAGAACCGTGAGTGTGTCGACGATGTCGAAAACCGGCTCTTTGTCTTCTTGCAGGTCGCGGTTGTAGGCCAGAGGCAGACCCTTGAGGGTTGCCAAAAGGCCGGTCAAGTCGCCAATCAAACGACCAGACTTGCCGCGAGCGAGCTCCGCGATGTCGGGGTTCTTCTTTTGCGGCATGATCGACGAACCGGTCGAGTAGCTGTCGTGCAACTTGACGTAGTTGAATTCGGCGCTGGCCCAAATGATGATCTCTTCGGCAAATCGTGAAAGGTTGATGCCAACCAGGGTTCCGATGAATGCAAATTCGGCAACGACATCGCGGCTAGAGGTTGCGTCGATTGAGTTTTGGGTGGGGCCAGCTAAACCAAGTTCAGCGGCGACCAAGTTCGGGTCGAGGCCAAGAGTGTTTCCGGCGAGCGCTCCTGCCCCATATGGAGAAAGGTTGGCACGCTTGCGCCAGTCGTGCAGTCGTTCGAGATCTCGCACCAACGGCCAAGCGTGAGCTAACAGGTGGTGAGAAAGCTGAACCGGTTGGGCGTGCTGGAAGTGCGTGCGCCCAGGCATGGCAACACCCAGGTTCTCTTCGGCGCGACTAACCAAGATTTCGATTAATTCGATCAGTAAAGAGCCGATGACATTGGCCTGGTCTAGCAGGTAGGTGCGAATCAGAGTTGCGATCTGATCGTTGCGACTGCGGCCGGCACGAACCTTGCCACCGATCTCGGCACCAGCAATCTCGAGAAGACCGCGCTCGAGGGCCGAGTGAACATCTTCGTCTGAGGGCTTTGGCTGAAAACTGCCCTGCTGAACTCGCTCGAGAAGAGCAACCAAAGCGCGATCGAGCTTGTCATACTCGGCCTCGGTGAGATAGCCACCGGCTAGCAAACCCTTGATGTGCGCTCTGGTGCCGGCAATGTCATATGCGGCTAGACGCCAGTCAAAGTGCACCGAGCGACTGAGTGCCACGAGTGCATCAGAAGGGCCGCCTTCGAAGCGACTTCCCCAGAGTGCGTTTGATCCTGCTGCTTGAGAGCTCATTGGTTCCTTCGGTTGTGTTCTAAATTTAGTGCTGCTCGGCGAGCCAGGCCATCAAGGCCTTTTGCGCGTGCAGTCGGTTTTCGGCTTCATCCCAGATGACTGATTGTGGCCCGTCGAGCACTTCTGCGCTTACCTCATAGCCTCGATAGGCCGGCAAGCAGTGCATGAAAATTGCATCTGGCTTGGCATGCTTCATGAGTTCGGCATCGATTGTGTAGCCGGCAAAGTCAGCCAAGCGCTTGGCCTTCTCTGCCTCTTGGCCCATTGAAATCCAGGTGTCGGTGACCACGATGTCAGCACCATGGATTGCGCCAATAGGCTCACCATAAACCGAAACCGATCCCCCGGTTATTTCGGCAATCTGCTCAGCGCGGGCAACAATGTTGCGAGCCGGTTGATAGCCAGCTGGGCCTGCAACCGATACCTGCATTCCGGCCAGCGCGCATCCGAGTAAATAACTGTTGGCCATGTTGTTAGCGGCATCGCCAACGTAGGCAATTTTGAGACCCCGCAGCTCACCCTTGTGTTCTTTGATGGTGAGCAGGTCGGCAAGAATTTGGCACGGGTGGTAATCGTCGCTGAGCGAATTGATGACGGGCACACCAGCATTCGCGGCCATTTCTTCAAGACCGGCGTGGGCATAGGTGCGCCAAACGATCTGGGCAACTTGACGACCGAGAACCTTGGCGGTGTCGGAGACAGACTCTTTGCCACCCATTTGACTGGTCTGGCTGTCGATGATCAGCGGAACGCCACCCAGGTCGGCAACGCCAACTGCGAATGAAACTCTGGTTCGAGTCGAGGTCTTGTCGAAGATCAGCGCGACGGTCTTTGGGCCTTCGAACGGGCGAACAGAGTAAGGCGCTTTCTTCATCTCAAGAGCGCGGCGAAGAATCTCTGCTTGTTCTTTAGCAGTGATGTCGTCGTCTTTCAGAAAGTGGCGAACCATTTTCGTTCCGTTCTCTTAGTTGAGCTAAATAGCCTAAACCCAATGGCTTAGTCGGGTTGAACCATGGTTCCGAAGCCGGTCACGGTGAAAATCTCGAGCAGGATGCTGTGCGGCGTGCGGCCGTCGATCACGTGGGCACGTGGAACTCCGCCCTGGACAGCCTGCAGGCAAGCCTGCATCTTTGGGATCATGCCCGACTCAAGTGTTGGTAACAGTTCTTGAAGTTCGGTGATGGTTATTTCTGAGACCAACGAGTCACGGTTCGGCCAGTCGCTGTAAAGGCCAGGGACATCGGTGAGGACCATTAGCTTTTCGGCACCTAGTGCCACGGCAAGCGCCGCGGCTGCCAGGTCTGCGTTGACGTTTAGGAGTTCGCCCTGCACGCTTGGAGCGACGGTTGAAACCACAGGGATTCGCCCGGAGTCGAGCGCCTCGAAAACGATGCGCGGGTTGACCACGTTGACCTCGCCAACCAAACCGATGTCGACCGGCCCGTCTGGTGAATCGAGAGTTGTCTTTTCGGCCTTGAAGAGGTTGGCGTCTTCGCCAGACATAATCGTGGCCTCGGCACCAGCCTGCTGAATCAAGTCGGCCAGCTGTGCACTGATTTGGTGACGAAGTACGTCGCGGACCACATTGATCGTTTCATCGGTGGTGACTCTGAAGCCCCCACG
>JBEGKM010000078.1:0-5139 GCA_041184065.1 Actinomycetota bacterium | reverse complement strand
TAAAAGCCAATCAAGTTGGCATGCCTGTGCGTGGAGCTGTGCTTGCCTATCCGCTTGCGCACCTCGAACTGCCCGAGATTTCAGCCGAACTAACTGAAAAAATCACTGTTCTTCCGCCGCCGTTGCTGATGGGCGCCGACTACGTAAAAAACCGCAACGCTTTTTTAATGCCCGAAAGTGAACTTCCTGCCAATCACTTCGGTTGGCCTGCCGAAGAGAACGACGTTTCTGGGTTTCCTCCAGCCCTGTTCATCGAGTCGGAATATGATGCCATTCGAGCTTCTTCAGAAGAGTTCATTCGCAAACTTAAGACACAAGGAGTTCAGGTCGACAGCTTCCTAGCTGAAGGAATGACCCACGGATTCTTGAACAACACTGCTGCCCAGGTGCCAATTATTGCTCTCAGTCACAACAAAATGGCAGAGTTCATCAAGTCGCTCAGCGCTTAACCAATCTTGTCAGTGCACCAGCGGTTCAAGGGGCACGATTGAATTTCTACGCGATGGCCACTCGGCAACAAGCATTGAGGCAATCATTAGGCCACCGCCAATGATGGTCTTGATGGTGAGCTCTTCTTGACCGACCAAAACGGCAATTCCGGCTGCAAAAACCACTTCGCTGGTCAAAATGATTGCGACTCGTGAGGCGTCCATGTGGCTTTGAGCCCAAGTTTGCACAAAAAAAGCCACGGCCGTGGCGAAAACCGCGGTGAAAAGAATCGCAAACCACACATCGCCGGTGGGTGGCGCCTGATAGCCGTCGACCAACGCGCCTGCCCAGCTAACCAGAGACACAACCGCCAGTTGCATGACAGTCAAGGCGTAGGTGTTTAGACCGGCGCTCCATTTGCCAAGGCCAATGATGTGAGCTGCGAAGAGCACCGCACAAAGCACTACCCAGAGTTGACCCACTTCGATGCTAAAGCCGGTGATCGAGATCAGGCCAAGCCCTAGGGTGGCCAATGCAACGCCAATCAAAACCTTGCGTTCAACCGTCTCGCGAAGCAACGCCCAGGCAAGCAGGGGAGTGAGCACCACATACAAACCGGTCACAAAACCGGTGATGGCTGCGGTAGTCATCTCTAGGCCAATGGTTTGGGTGATGTAGCCCCCACCCAGCAAAAGCCCAAGAACCAATCCCTTTTTGAGCATCTCGCGATTGATTGCGCGCAAAACTTGAGGGCGAACGGCAATCATGATGAGAGTCGCGATGCTAAAGCGGGTTGCCAAGAAATCGTAGAAGGGCTGTGCGTTGATGGCGTCTTTCATCAACACGAAAGCCGCGCCCCACGAAACCGCAACCAAAATTAGGGCAATGGCAGCCCATGCTGAACGCTTCATCGTGCCAGTCTAAATCAGGCTAGGTGCCTATTTTGAGCGCGTTCCAAGGGCGGCATTTTTGGCCATAGATGGAAATACCAAACCGTGCATCGGCCAAACCGACCACCAGTATGCGTGGCCCAGAAGGCCCTTTGGCGCGTAAATTGCTCGCTGAGTAAGAGTGCAACCCTCGCCGTTTTTATGTGGCTCGATGGTGAATTCGAGCCAAGCCAAACCAGGCATCTTCATTTCGGCTCGAAGGCGAAGAAGCTTTGGCTCATCTCGCTCTTCAACGCGCCAAAAATCCAAGGCGTCGCCAACCTGAAGAGTCACAGGGTCTCTACGACCGCGGCGCAAACCCACTCCGCCGAACAGTTTGTCAATCAAGCCTCTAAGTTCCCAGGCCCAGGTAGCGGTCGAGTAGCCATTGGCGCCGCCAATTGACTCGACTCGCTTCCATACCGTTGCTGCCGAATCTGGCGATTCAATCACTCGCACATCCGTGTAAAGCGTGCCGCCGGCCCAGCTTGGGTCGGTAGGCAAGGGTTCTGATGGTGTTCCCGGCAGCGATGCATCGCTCCATCGAGTTTCGACCCTGGCATCTTTGACTTTTGTGAGTGCCAACTTCACGGCCTTCTTGAAAGGAGTGAGGCCGTCGATTGGGTCGGCTATTAGGTTTCGAATGCGATCGTCTGCCGCAACAACCTCATTTTTGAGGCTGGCAACCAAACGTTTGGCCAAAGTGTAAGGAACCGGGGTGACCAAGCCAACCCAACCACTCGAAAGTCTTGGCGTTAGCACGGGAACAGGAATGATAATTCGACGCCGCAATCCGGCCGCTTCGGCATACTGTTGCATCATCTCTTTGTAGCTAAAGATCTCTGGACCACCAATGTCGAAGACATCGTTGATTTTTGGGTCGAGTGCAGCCGCTCCAACCAAATAACGCAACACGTCGCGAACGGCGATTGGTTGAATGCGAACGTTAACCCACTTAGGAACTGTCATGATTGGCAGGCGTTCGGTCAGGTAGCGCAGCATCTCAAACGAAGCCGAGCCCGATCCAATCACTACGCCAGCTCGCAATTCGATGGTTGGCACACCCGAGGCGCGCAAGATCTCTCCAGTGTCTGCGCGAGATTGAAGGTGCGGTGACATCACCTCTGATGGCGCAATAATTCCGCCCAGATAAACGATTCGGGTCACTTTTTTCGACTTCGCAACCCTTCCGAAAGATTCGGCGAGCTTTCTTTCTTCGGCCTCGAAATTGTCTTTTGACATCAGGGCGTGAAGCAAATAATAGGCAACATCTACGCCCTCAAGGGCAGAATTCAGGGCAGCCTCGTCATGGGCGTCGCCACCAGCCACTTCAACCTGATTGATCCAAGGATGATTCTTTAGCCGAGCTGGGTTTCTGGCTAAAACTCGAACCCGATAGCCGTGGTTGAGCAGTTCGACAATCAGGCGACCGCCGATATAGCCGGTTGCCCCAGTGACCAGACACAGTGCCGGTTCACCTTTTGCATTTCGTGCTAGTGGCAGCCCTTGGCTAACTGTGCTGGTCATGTTCATGCCTGTTGTTTTAGGCCGTCAGCGGTAGATCGGTATACCGGAGTCTTTTCGCCAGCCTCGACACTTGCCGAAAGCCGGTTCTCGAGCGGCACAATTGGGCAGGTAGCAAAGTCAGTGTAGCTGCAAGGGTAATTTTGCGCGTAGTTGAAATCGATTGACCAGTTGCCATTTGCAAGTTTGTTGGCAGTTAGGCTACGGCCGGTGCCATAGGTGGATACGCCATTTGAAGCATCTCTAAACATCACAGAAAGTTGATCTGGGTTTGCCATTTCGAAGGCGGTGATTCGATGAGTGTTGCCAGCCAATTCAAAAACCAGTTCGCCCGGCGAAACCTTATCGCTCTTGGTGTCGCCAGAAAGGCTGCCAATCGCGACCGACTTGGTCGAGCCCTCCAGATGGGCCTCAACCAAGTACTCAGGGTTGTAGTCAAAGACCTTTACGCCATCAAACTTAGCCAGCAGCGGCGACTTGGGGCTTCTGGGTCTAAGAATTATTGCTCCGTGGCGCGAAGCTACCTCAAGCACGCCGTCTCCTGCAGGCAGAGTTATTTCTGAGCCCTGCGCGATTTCGAATGACTGAACCTCATTCGACGTGAAGCCTTTCGAGAAAACGGTGTGGTCTTGCGCCCACCACTCACCTTCTACATCGTCGAAACTTTGTGGCTCATTGGTCAACCAGCGCATGCTGGTCACGGCGAGAAAGCCTGTTGGGTTCGAAAAGTTCTTTGTTCGGGCTGCAACCCAGTCGGTCCAGTTAGTCATAGATACAGTCAACACCAGGTTTTAGGGATTGCTTCCCGCAGCAACTTGCTAGTCGCCGAATGGGGCGTGAGTTTCAATGCCAACCACGCGGCGCTTGCCATCAAATGTGTCTTTTGTCAGGTGCACGACCAACATTTGGGCTGGCCTCAGCGAAGCCGCCGCCTTGATGTTTGCCGCATAGGCGGAATCGGCGAGTTCGGCAAGTTTGGCAAGAACAGTTGGCAACGCGGGCCGGTGACTGCAGATGACTGCTGCTCGACCATCTTGGATCACATCGCCAACGACGTTTGCGGTTCGCTTGGGGCCTTTGGCGTTGCCAAATTCACTCAGTTGATGGCGCTCAATCAACTTCAAGCGTCGCGCCTTTGCGAATGGCTCAAGGGTTGAATAGCAACGTGCCCATGGGCTGGTGATTAGGCGCTTCACACCAAAGGCTGCTAGCAAAGGCTTCAGTGACTCGGCCTGAGCGAAGCCCTCTGGCAAAAGCGGGCGATGCCCGTCATCTAAGCCCTTGCCGCCTTTCCATTCAGTTCTGGGCGTTGCTTTAGCGTGGCGAAGAACAATCACTGGTTTGGTCTGCAACATTTTTTTTGCATGCAGGTCGACAAGTTGGTCGAGCACCTGCTGGTCAAAGACATAGGTCAACAATTTTCTAGCCTCAGCTGGGCTGCGCCATTCAACGCTGGCAACCTCTTCAGAAGGTTCAAAGGTCGATGCCGCGAGCGCTTTGTCGCTCACTCGGGCCGCCCAATAGTGAACCTCTTTGGGTTCACCTTTGCCAACAGTGTATTTTGCGACGTGCAGTGGCACACCCAGGCGAATCTTTAGGCCGGTTTCTTCAGCAATTTCTCGCACGGCCGTTTCGGGCAAGGTCTCGCCAGGGTCTTGTTTGCCCTTTGGCCAACTCCAGTCGTCGTAACGCGCTCGATGAATCAGAGCAACGCTCAGTTTTCCATCTACTTCGCGCCAAAGCAGTGCACCGGCGGCATAAACGGTCATGCGTTACGCGAGCCCCGGTTTGCATAAACGTCTTTCATAATCTTGTCTTGCATGTCTACTAGCGCCTGACCGTTTTCGGCGTACTGATGGCGACTCCACTTGCCGTCAGAGCCCAAGTGCCAAGACGCAGACTCGTCATCCATTGCTAATTCGAAAAGACCGAACAGTTCACGGATGTGGTCGGGCTGAGAAATGCGCACGAGTGCTTCAACGCGACGGTCTAGGTTTCGATGCATCATGTCAGCTGAGCCGATAAAAATTGCGGGATCGCCACCGCCCATAAAGCCAAAAACTCGCGAGTGTTCAAGATAGCGACCAAGAACCGAGCGAACCCGGATGGTTTCGCTGAGGCCCTTTACCCCTGGCCTTAGCGCGCACATGCCGCGAACCAAGATATCAACTTCGACACCTGCACAAGATGCCTTGTAGAGAGCGTCAATAATCTGTTCGTCGACCAACGAATTGACCTTGACCAGAATCTTCGCTGG
>JBEGKM010000077.1:0-5153 GCA_041184065.1 Actinomycetota bacterium | reverse complement strand
TGTAGGTATCGCGAGAGCATTGGCTTTAACTCCAGATCTCTTGATTGCCGATGAACCAACCTCGGCTCTAGACGTGTCGGTTCAGGCTAGGTTCCTCGAGCTATTGCAAGAGCTTCAAGACCGACTTAAGTTCGCCTGCTTGTTCATCAGCCATGACCTCGCCGTGGTCGACATCTTGTCGCACCGCATCGCGGTAATGCAGCAGGGCCGTTTGGTCGAGGTTGGCGAGCGCGATCAGATTCTTAAGAACCCTCAAGACCCATACACCCAGCGTTTGATTTCGGCCGTGCCGCTTCCTGACCCTGAGTTGCAGAGAATTCGCCGCGAGGCGCGTCTAGCCGCGAAGTAGTTATTAGCCCAATCGAAACCCCAAATTAACGCTCTTTCAAGTTAGACTGAAAGGGCAGGGGCTCGATGACGTAATTCTGCATCGCCCTATTAATCCATTTTGTTTCAAACACTGTGCCGGTGACTTGTGCCTGGCGCGCTTATATAAGGATGTTCCTATGGCTCAGGCCACCAGAGATGACTTGCGCAACGTCGCAATTGTTGCCCACGTAGACCACGGCAAGACCACCCTAGTTGACGCGATGCTTCGCCAGACTGGCTCATTTGACTCACACGCAGCTGTTGGCGAGCGCGTTATGGACTCGGGCGACCTCGAGCGCGAAAAGGGTATTACCATCCTCGCGAAGAACACCGCAATTGCCTACAAGGGTGACCACTCAGGCGGCAAAGAGATCACCATCAACGTGATCGACACCCCGGGCCACGCCGACTTCGGTGGCGAGGTTGAGCGCGGTCTCTCAATGGTTGACGGCGTTGTTCTTCTAGTTGACGCATCTGAGGGCCCGCTACCTCAGACCCGCTTCGTTCTTCGCAAGGCTCTAGAGTCCAAGCTTCCGGTTATCTTGTTGGTCAACAAGACCGACCGTCCAGATGCTCGCATCGACGAGGTTGTTGAAGAGACCCACGACCTTCTTTTGGGTCTAGCTTCAGACCTCCACGACAGCGTTCCAGACCTAGACATCGATGGCATCCTTGAGTTGCCAATCATTTACGCATCTGGCCGCGCGGGTATCGCCAGCCTAAACAAGCCAAACGATGGCTCACTTCCTGAGGGTGAAAACCTAGAGCCGCTATTCGGCGCAATCATGAAGTACATCCCGGCTCCTACCTACGATGACGCGCACCCTCTTCAGGCTCACGTCACCAACCTTGATGCGTCACCGTTCTTGGGTCGCCTTGCGCTTCTTCGCATCTTCAACGGCACCCTGCGCAAGGGTCAGCAGGTTGCCTGGGTTCGCCAGGATGGCACCACTCAGACCGTAAAGATCACCGAGCTTCTAAAGACCAAGGCGCTGGAGCGCTTCCCAACCGAAGAGGCAAACCCGGGCGACATCGTTGCAGTTGCCGGTATCGAAGAGATCACCATTGGTGAAACTCTGGCCGACCCTAACGACATTCGCCCGCTTCCAATGATCACCGTTGACGACCCGGCCATTTCGATGACCATCGGTATCAACACCTCGCCTATGGCCGGCCGTGTCAAGGGTGCAAAGGTGACCGCTCGTTTGGTCAAGGACCGCCTAGACAAAGAGCTAATCGGTAACGTGTCGATCAAGGTTCTTCCGACCGATCGTCCAGACGCTTGGGAAGTCCAGGGTCGTGGCGAGCTCGCTCTAGCCATCTTGGTTGAGCAGATGCGTCGCGAAGGCTACGAGCTAACCGTTGGTAAGCCACAGGTGGTTACCAAGCGCGTTGACGGCAAGCTTCACGAGCCGTTCGAAGACCTAACCATCGATGTTCCAGAAGAATTCTTGGGTGCAATGACTCAGCTTCTTGCATCACGCAAGGGCCAGATGATCAACATGATCAGCAACGCCACCGGCTGGGTTCGAATGGAATTCAAGGTTCCAAGCCGTGGCCTAATCGGTTTCCGCACCGAGTTCCTAACCAACACCAAGGGAACCGGTATTGCCAACGCAATCTCGGCTGGCTACGACGCATGGGCTGGTGACATCGTTACCCGCAACAACGGTTCGCTAATCGCCGACCGCGCTGGTGTGGTTACTCCGTTCGCAATGATTGGTCTACAGGAGCGCGGTTCATTCTTCGTTCAGCCAACCAGCGAGGTTTACGCAGGTATGGTCATCGGTGAGAACTCTCGCGCCGACGACATGGAAGTAAACATCACCAAGGAAAAGAAGCTCACCAACATGCGTGCTTCTTCTTCAGATGAATTCCAGTCACTGACCCCTCCGCGCACCCTTTCGCTAGAAGAGTGTCTAGAGTTTGCTCGCGAAGACGAGTGTGTTGAGGTAACCCCTGAGGCTACCCGCATTCGCAAGGTTGAGCTTGACTCAACCGTTCGTGCGCGCCTCTACTCGCAGCGCAAGAACGCGAGCCAGGGCAAGTAAACCTTTGGTTTCAACAAAACCCTCGGCCCTTGGGTCGGGGGTTTTGTCGTATCGCTTAGAGTGTCTTTATGGCAAAGGGCACATTTAATCCAAAGCGACTTCTGATAATTCACGCGCACCCCGACGACGAGAGTCTGTTCACCGGTCACGTGATTGCCGACCGAATCGCAAAAGGTGCCGAGGTTATGGTTTTCACCTTGACTCGCGGTGAAAACGGCAAGGTGAAACTCGAAGAGCTAAAGGCCCTCGAGGGCAATTTTGCCGCCATGGGCGCGTTCAGAGCATCCGAGTTGCGTGAAGCTCTCTCGGCCTTCGGCGAGGTTAAGCACGCATTTGCCGGCACGCGCGCCTATCTTGACTCTGGCATGCGCATTAACCCCTGGGGCAAGCCAGCCAAGCGCAAAAACATGGATGAACTTGCCCTTTCGGCAGCTTCCACCTCGGTAATCGCAGATGACGTGATCAAGGCAATTGGCGATTTCAAGCCGGATGCGGTTCTCACCTACAACCGCCGCGGCGGTTTTGGTCACCCCGACCACAAGATGGCTCACGAAGCCACTGCCATGGCCGTGCGCCAGGTCGCAAAGCGAACTGGTCGCGCACCGGAGTTTTGGGTGATTGCGGAGCCGCGCGAGCGGTTTGATGTTGAGATCGGCGATGCCAAGACCGCGCTAAAAAAGAAGGCCGCGCTCGAGGCTCACGCCAGCCAGGTAGCTGTGCACGCCGAAACCTACTCGGTCGTGCCAGGCAAAGAGATCCGCTATGACCGCCCGGAGCGCATCCGTCGTGCTTCGCCTAACCCTCTGGTTCAATTGCGGCCGATTCTAACCTTCTTCTGGGCAATTCCACTGGGTGCCTTGTTGGCTGTCGCCGGCACAATGCTGCATCAGGTTCGTGCCTATGACTACGAGGGTGCGCCGATTGGCTTGATTGTTGCGCTAACCATGGTTGGGTCGCTCGCGCTTGCTCTTCGCCTGCTTCGCCGCAGTCGTGGTGCTCTTTATCTCTTGACCGCAGTGTTTAGCGCCATCATCTTTTGGTTCTCACAGCCTCAACCCGGTGGCGAACTGATCATCCCGGGTAACGAAATTGGGAACATTTGGGCCTTTGGGTCGATTGCTCTCTGTGCATTCATTATTTTGTTTCCGCGAATCAGACCAGGTGCTTGGCGCAGGTCTTCGCGCGGGCATCGGTAAACTTGTCTTAGAAATCGAAGGGATTCACCAGAGTGACTTACGTAATCGCGCTTCCATGTGTTGATGTCAAAGACAAGGCATGCATCGAAGAATGCCCGGTTGACTGTATTTACGAGGGTGAGCGCTCGCTTTACATTCACCCGGATGAATGCGTTGACTGCGGTGCTTGCGAGCCGGTGTGTCCTGTCGAAGCTATCTACTACGAAGATGACCTGCCATCGCAGTGGGCCGATTACTACAAGGCCAACGTTGAGTTTTTCGACGACCTAGGTTCGCCCGGTGGTGCTGCCAAAGTGGGCAAAATTGCCAAAGACCACGCCGTGATTTCGGTGTTGCCTCCTCAGGGCGAATAGACAAATCAGTGTTTGATCGCCTTCCCGAGTATCCCTGGGAGCAACTAAAACCTTATGCCGCCAAGGCTGCAAAGCATGCCGGGGGAGCCGTTGACCTTTCGGTCGGTTCGCCGGTAGACCCAACCCCGACGATCATTCAAGAAGCGCTTAACGGGGCTTCAAACGCCCCTGGCTACCCATCGACCGGCGGTTCGCCCGAGTTCAAGGCTGCCGTTGTCGAATGGTTCGAGCGCCGTCGAGGCGTGCCCAGCCTAAAGCCCGATCAGGTCATGCCAACCATCGGCTCAAAAGAGCTAATCAGCTGGCTGCCGCTACTAATGGGCCTTGGTCCTGGTGATGTTGTGGTTCAGCCCAAGGTTGCCTACACCGCATACGTGGTTGGTGCCGCACTTTGTGGTGCCGAAATCGTTTCTGAAGACGACCCGGCTAAGTGGCCTGCAAACTCAAAACTAATCTGGATCAATTCACCTGGCAACCCCGACGGGCGAGTGCTTGACGTTGCCGAGATGAAGGCCGCTGTCGACCGCGCGCGCGAACTCGGAGCTCTACTTGCTAGCGATGAGTGCTATGCCGAACTCGGATGGAACGAGTGGGCCGACAAACTGATTCCGAGCGTTCTAGACCCACGCGTTTGCGGCGATTCACACGAGGGTGTGCTTGCTGTTTATTCGCTAAGCAAGCAGTCAAACCTGGCAGGGTATCGTGCAGCTTTTGCAGTAGGCGAGGCCTCGCTAATCAAGGGCTTGGTAAACCTGCGTATGCACTCGGGTTTGAACACGCCTTGGCCGGTTCAGCGCGCAATGACCGTTGCTCTGGGCGATGAAGAGCACGTCGCCATCGAAAAAGAGATCTATCGTGAGCGTCGCGAAGTGCTTCTAGACGCGGTTCGAGCCTATGGGTTTAAGTTGGCCGACAGCGAAGCCGGTTTGTACTTGTGGGCGACTCTTGACGAGGACTGCTGGGCGACCGTAGACCGAATGGCAGACCTTGGAATTGTGGTCGTGCCCGGAAGTTTTTATGGTGAATTTAGCCACCAATATGTTCGTTTTTCGATCACCGCGACCGATGACAAGATTGCCGAAGGTGCGCGTCGCTTGCGCGATGCCATAGGCTAATAAAACCTCTCAAAAGAGGCACAAACACCAGCACTAGGAGCAGGATGACCTCCAGCGACAAAGTAACTG
>JBEGKM010000076.1:0-5168 GCA_041184065.1 Actinomycetota bacterium | reverse complement strand
GGTGCTGTGGTGATCCAGGGCATTGAAATTGGCGAAAACTGTATTATTGGCGCAGGTGCTGTCGTGATTCGCGACGTGCCAGATAACCACATGGCGGTCGGCGTTCCGGCGCAAAACCGCCCGATTGAGAGCTAGTCGATGATCAAGAACCTCACCGACCTATCGGTTCGCCCAGACGCGAGCCTGCTCGACACCATCGCGGCCATTTCAAAGGGCACCAAGCAGATCGCGCTAGTCATCGACGATGCCGGCGTGCTGCTGGGCACTGTGACCGATGGCGACGTTCGCCGTGGCCTGCTGCGTGGCCTAGACATGAAGGCGCTCGTGACCGAGGTCATGAACCCGAACCCAACCACGGCTTCGCTCGGTGACGACGCTCAGACCGTGATGGTCGAGCAGCTTTCTCGCATGATTCACTCGGTGCCGGTCATCGATGCATCGGGCAAGGTAGTCGGTCTATTCACCGACGCCGACCTGGTCACCCCAGACGAAATCACCACCCCGGTCGTGCTCATGGCCGGCGGCAAGGGCGTTCGCCTTTACCCACTGACCAAGGATGTGCCGAAGCCGATGCTCAAGATCGGTGACATGCCGATCATCGAGATCATCCTTCGCAAGCTAAAGTCTCAGGGCTTCAAGAACATCTTCATTTCGGTGAACTACCTCGGCAATGTCATCGAAGAACACATCAAGGATGGCGCGTGGCTCGGCCTAAACGTCACCTACCTGCACGAGTCACAGCCGCTCGGCACCGCCGGCGCATTGGGCCAGATGAACGGCAAACTCAACGAGGCGTTCATCGTGATGAACTCAGACCTGCTCACCAACTGTGACTTCCGTCAGGTCATCCGTTTTCACAAGAAGACCGGCGCTAAGGGAACCTTGGGTGTTCGCGAATACTCGTTCCAGATTCCTTACGGCGTGGTCAACATCAACGGCACCGAGGTCGAGTCGATCTCTGAGAAGCCGCTGCACCGCTCGATGGTTTCTGCCGGAATCTATGCGCTAGACCCATGGGCGCTATCGCTTGTGCCGGCCGATGAATACTGCGACATGCCAACCTTGCTCGACAAGATCAAGGCCGAGGGTCAGAAGGTTTCGGCCTTCCCGATTCACGAGTCATGGCTAGATATCGGTCGCCACGACGACCTAAACGATGCCCGCAACAACGTCGAGCAGTGGTTGAACTAGGTTCGCATGCTAGACGACAACCTGGTTATCGCATTCATCCCGGCCCGTGGTGGTTCTAAGGGCTTGCCTGGCAAGAACCTCATGAAGCTTGGCGGCATGAGCATGATTCAGCGCGCGGTTGCTTCGGCCACCGACTGGCTGGGCGGCTCAAAGGTTGACGTAACCGTGGTTTCTTCAGACGACGAGGCGATTCTGGCCGAGGCCAAGGCCGCCGGCGCGGTCACCTTCAAGCGTTCGCCATTTGCCGCCTCGGATGAAGCCACCGCCGCCGATGTCTTGCGCGACTACTTCGGTTCACCAGATGTGATGGTCGACATGGATGGTCGCGACCCGTGGATTGTTTACCTTCAGCCAACCTCTCCGGCTCGCACCGGTTTGCACGTCGAAGAAGCCTTCAAAATGCTGACTCCTGGTGTGCGCTCGGTCGTTTCGGTTACCACACCTGAGAAGAGCCCTTACTGGACTCTCAATATCAACGAGCGTGGTCAGCTAACCCCACTGTTTCCGCAGGCTTTTGAGGCAAACCGTCAGACTTTGCAGGCCGCCTACATCCCAAATGGTGCCGTCTACATCTTCAAGCTCAGCGATTTCATGGCCGCCGGTGCCGTGCCGGTTACCAACGCCGCCGCCTACATCATGACTCGCGAAGAGTCGGTCGACATCGACACCAAAGAAGACTTCGAAAAGGCCAAGGCGCTTCTTGAGCACTAATTCTGTTACCTTCGAGCAGATCTGGCTCGAAGTTGAAGCGGTCGACAGAGCTGAAAACCTCGCCGGTTGGTCCATCGGCGGCGTCTATCTTTGGCCAATCCTGCGTGACCGTCTCATCCGAGAAATCTGCGAAAACCTAGGTGTTTTTCAGAAGCGTGTCGATACCCCGCGCAAACCCTTGTCGCAAATATCTGCCTTTTCAATCAGAAGAAGCCCCTATGCGTTAGTCCCCTTTCTTCGCAAAAACCACCTAGGGCAAGACCCGTTCTCACAGCCGGTGCTAGAAGGCCTGCAATCTGCGGGTTTCGACCCAATGGTTCTCGGTATGGGTGATGCCGATTTTGACCTTCACGTCGAACAGCTTGAGACATTTTTTCTAGCCAAATATCGCGGCGTCGCCAAGACTCGGCTTGCTTGGGCGCTCACCTCGCGCTTGGGTGGCGGCAAGCATTTCGCGAAGTATCAACGTGTTATTCGCGCCATCGAAGCGAGCCTCAATGCTGCGGGAGCATCTGGTCAATACTCAACCCTCCCACGTTGGCTGGTCGTAGATTTCTATGCTCAACGCATGGGGTGGAAGCGGCTCTTCAAGGCTGCCGGAACACGCAAGATCTTCATAGTCAACGCTTGGAAGCGCGCGCTCATTGCAGGGGCTCAATCGGCTGGCGCAAAGGTTATCGAGATTCAGCACGGATTATTGAGCGTGATGCATCCACTTTTGGGTTGGCCGGGTCGAGATTCGATCGCATACCTACCCGATGAAATTTACCTTTGGGGCGAATTCTGGGCCCGCGAAACAGGGTTGCCTTCATCGATGCTCAAAACCGTGATTGGTGCGCCTGCGCAGCTAGGAGCGGCGCAAATTACCCGTGCAACGAGCGAATCTGCGAGCAGCCGAGTCAATCGAGTATTGCTTGTTTCGCAAGCGCAGCAAACCACTCGGCTGTTTGACATCGCCATCCGTGCCGCTGTGGCCAGTCCGCAACTCAGCTTCTCCATCAAGCCACACCCTCAAGAGAACTTGGCGCAGTTCAGCGATCACCTGAGGGAGTCGGGTCAGCAAATGCCGGCAAACCTTGAAATTTTGCAGACCGAAGAAACGGCGCTCGACCTGATGGCGCAGTTTGAATTTGTGGTTGGCGTTCACTCTATGGCCCTGGTCGAGGCACTAACGCTCGGTGCAAAGGTAATCGTTGTAAAGCTCGAAGGCTGGCAATACGTTGAGGCTATCGCGTCGCGCGGAGACCTCATCCTTGCCGAAGTAAATAGCAACTTGATTGCCGAATTTGCAGCCTGTCGGCCCGCCGGTAAGCCAGACTATTACTTTGCTACACCAATGGAAGCCTCGGCTTTCGAAACATTGCTTCTGCAGGAGAAACCATAATGTCAAACTTGCCAGCGGGCTCTGCCAACCTACCGGCAATCACGTCATTGTCAGTCTCAGACGTGTGTGAAGCGTTCTGGAAGATTGAGCGCGAAGAGAACCTTTACGACTGGGAAGTCTTAGGCGTAAAACTGTGGCCTCTGGTTCGTTTTCGCATTTTCTATAACCTCACTAAAACCGCCGGTGTTTATGCCTGGAAGACCAGCTCCACCTTCACCCTTCCCGAGGGTTATCCAGAGCACAAGGGAAAGCTCGGTTACAAGGCATTTTGGCAGTCGGTAACAGGTTGGCGCTGGCATCTGCGAAATATCATCCCAGCAGCTTGGAAAGATCCACGCGTAGCCCAGTGGCACTCGGCCACCGACCTTATCGCGCCATTTTCGAACCGAAACGCCGATGGCACTGACCGCTTTATGCAGCCAGTTATCGATGCTCTCGGCGATAAGGCGCTGCGTCTAGGCGTTGGCTCTTATGACCGCAAGCGCGAGTGGCCGCACCTCGATAACCTGCAAAACATCTTCCGCAAGAAGTACTTCATCCCAGCGACCCTCTATGTGCGTTTCAAATTGCGCGGCGAAGATTATGCGAAATACGCGCGCGTTATCGACTTTCTTGAAAAAAGCACCGGGGCAAGTGCCGGCGCCTACCGAAACTTTCCGCGATGGGTGCTGAGGTTTTTCTTGTCAGAAAAACGTGGCTACCAGATCATCTTCACGCGCTTGAAGTTCAAGCGACTATTTATCGTCAATGCTTCTCGCATGATTTTCATGGCCCAGGCTCAGGCGGCTGGCATCAAGGTGATCGAGCTTCAGTGTGGAGTTTTCTCTAAATACAACATGCAGTTTTCGTGGCCCGGCAGGCCTGAGATTCCTTACATCCCCAATGAAATCTGGACCTGGGGCAAATATTGGACCGAGGGCATCGAGAATGCCGGTGGGCAGCAAATCGTTGTTTCCGGTGCCACAGATGAGTTCGAGGCAGTGCGTCAGGCAGCTGCGACTAAGAAGCCGAAGTCGGTTACCGTTATGTCTCAGCCGCTTATCGGGCGAGACCTGTTTGAAAACACGGTGAAGCTGGCCCGATTGTTGCCGGCGTACACATTCATTTTCAAACCACATCCCAAGGATGACCTCAGTGAGTTCACCTCGGAGTTGCCAGCCAACCTTGCCATGGCACCGGCCGATGCCACCTCTCTCGCGTTGCTCGCCGAGTCAGAGATTAGCGTTGGCGTTTTCTCGGCTTCGCTAATCGAGGCCGCCGGTTTGGGCAATCGAGTCGCCATCTTGAAGTTGTCTGGATGGGAGCACCTGACACCACTGATCAATGGGGGATACGCCGGCGCATTCGACAACGTCGAAGATATGGCTGCAGGGTTTGAAAAGTTGCCAGCTCCTGGCGACCCGTACTTCTTTTACGGGAAGCGAGTGCCGTTAGAGCAGCTGCTGGCCGAACGCTAGTGCTTGCGCAGCGCTAGTGCTTTGTGGCGCTTAGTGCTTGCGCAGCGCTAGGTAGCTACCGAGCGCAACCAGAGGCAAGCCGGTTAGCAAACCGATGGTGATCGGTTCGTGCAAGAAGACGATGCCGAGCAGCAGAGCCCAAGCGGTGTTCGGGTAGGTGACCAAGGTCGCACGTGCCGAACCGACCTCTTTGACGAGCTCGAAGAAAAGCACGAAGGCCAGCGCCGAGCTAATCACACCGAGACCAACCAGTGAGCCGACCGAAGTCCAGGCTGGGCCGGCGGCAATCTCGCCAGGGAGTGCGGTCAGTGCGGGAATCGCGTAGAACACTGCAACCATGGTCAGCGAAAGGCCGATGACGCCGACTGTCGGCACATCCTTGAGCTTTGCATTCGCGATGGCTGGGGCAACCGCATAACCGAGTG
>JBEGKM010000075.1:0-5169 GCA_041184065.1 Actinomycetota bacterium | reverse complement strand
AAAAGCTTCGCGTGGCAGATCACTCAAACGCTGGAAAAAGGTGAGTGGGTAATGCAAAAGGTGGCCAGGTTTCCCTGACCACCTTTGAGCGGAAATGTTGTTACAGACCCAAGACTGAATCGAAGTTCGCCTCTTCAAGGCGAGTCTTCACATCAACAAGGAAACGGCTCGCGTCGGCGCCGTCTACCAATCGGTGGTCATACGACAGCGCTAGATAAACCATGCTGCGGATCGAAATTGAGTCTTGACCATCAGCATCAGTCACAACGACGGCACGCTTTGAGACGACGCCGGTGCCAAGGATCGCTACCTGTGGCAGGAACACGACCGGGGTGTCGAACAAGGCTCCACGTGAACCGGTATTAGTCAAGGTGAAAGTTCCGCCACCTAGCTCATCTGGCTTCAACTGGTTAGAACGAGTTCTTGCGGCCTTGTCAGCGATCTGCTGAGCAATCTCGACGATGTTAAGGGTTGAAGCGTCACGAATTACCGGAGTTAGCAGACCCTTTTCGGTGTCCACGGCAAATGAGATGTTCTCAGTGGCGTGGTAGACAATGTTCTCACCGTCGATGGTTGCATTCAACTTAGGGTGAGTACGAAGTGCCTCGGCCGCAGCGAGCGCAAAGAATGGCATGAAGTTGAGCTTGCCGCCTGACTTTGCGATGAATTGCTGCTGAACACGCTGACGCAACTGAGCAATTCGAGTTACGTCAACCTCGACAACCGTGGTTAGCTGTGCGGTTGAAACCATCGAGGCCACGGCCCGCTCTGCAAGAACCTTGCGAAGGCGAGACATTGGCTCAGTTGTGCCGCGAAGTGGCGAAACCTGGCCTGGAACGAAAGCCTGAACGGCAACAGGTGCCGCAGCTGAAGGAATAGTTTGAATCGCCTGGGTGGCAGCTATTACGTCATCCTTGCGAATGCGACCGCCAACTCCAGTGCCAGCAATTTGGCTGAGGTCAATACCGCTTTCGTTTGCAAGCTTGCGTACCAACGGGGTTACGTAACCTGCATCGCTGGTTACATCACTCGCAGAAGCCTGCGCACCTGGTGCGGCAACAGGCGCCGCAATCGGAGCTGCGACAGGAGCCGCAACTGGAGGTGCCACTGGGGCGGCAACCGGTGCAGCTACAACAGGTGCTGCCGGAGCTTCGGCTACTGGTGCTGAAGGAGCTTCAACTACTGGAGCAGCTGGTTCCGCTGCTGGTGCTGCAGGAGCCGCGCTTCCGCTGCCGTCGCCGATGATGACCAAAACGGCACCAACCTGTACGGTCTCGTCTTCGTTTACAAGAATTTGCTCGATAACGCCTGCGACTGGTGAAGGAATCTCGGTGTCCACCTTGTCGGTAGACACCTCAACTAGTGGCTCGTCGACGGCAACGGTGTCGCCGACCTTTTTTAGCCAACGGGTTACTGTGCCCTCGGTTACGCTCTCGCCAAGCGCTGGAAGTACTACTGATTCACTCATTTGAAAATGCTCCTTGAACGGCTTATGCGTGTGCGTGAAGAGGCTTGCCGGCGAGGGCTAGGTGCGCCTCTCCGATTGCTTCATTCATAGTTGGGTGTGCGTGGACAAGTGTTGCTACATCTTCTGGGTAGGCTTCCCAGTTCACAATTAGCTGAGCCTCACCGATCTGCTCTCCAACGCGAGAACCGATCATGTGCACTCCAACTACCGGACCGTTGTTCTTGCGAACCAACTTGATGAATCCGGCGGTGCCTAGAATCTGCGACTTACCGTTACCACCGAGGTTGTACTCGTAGGTGGAGATGTTCTCAGCGCCATAGAGCTCTGCGGCCTTGGCTTCGGTAACGCCTACCGACGCAACCTCTGGTTCACAGTAAGTGACCTTAGGAATGCCGACCTCATCGATCACAGCAGGCTTTAGACCAGCGATCTCCTCGGCGATAAAGATGCCCTGCTGGAAACCTCGGTGGGCAAGCTGAAGTCCTGGAACGATGTCGCCAGCCGCGTAAACGCCCGGAACATTGGTCTGAAGTCTGTCGTTGGTAAGCACGTACCCGCGATCCATCTGGATTCCCTGCTCTTCGTAACCGAGACCCGCAGTGTTTGGGCCGCGACCAACTGCTACCAACATTAACTCAGCCTCTAGCTTCTCGCCGTTTTCAAGTGAGACAACAACACCACTGTCGCTTTGCTCAACTCCTGCGAATCGAACGCCGAGCTTGAAATCGATTCCGCGCTTGCGGAATGCGCGTTCAAGTCCCTTGCTCACCGCGATGTCTTCGTTAGGAACCAAGTTTGGAAGACCTTCAACGATGGTTACTTCGGCGCCGAATGATCGCCAAATTGAAGCAAACTCAACACCGATAACGCCGCCACCGAGCACGATTACCTTATTAGGCACGAAATTCAACTGAAGAGCGTGCTCCGAAGTTATTACGCGACCAGCGATTTCAAGACCAGGCAGGCTTCGGCTGTATGAACCCGATGCAAGAACGATGTTCTTGCCGGTGTAGTTGTCGCCATTTACCTGAATGGTCTTAGGGCCGACCAAGCGGCCCTCGCCGGCTACTACTGTGATGTTCTTAGATCCAACTAGACCGGTAAGGCCTTTGAAGAGGCGGTCAACGATGGTGTCACGATATTTATTCACAGCTGGCATATCGATCGACCCGAACGCTGCGTTCACACCGTAGTGGGCTGCATCCTTGACGTTGTCTGCGATCTCAGCCGAGTGAAGAAGAGCCTTTGTCGGAATACATCCGCGGTGGAGACAGGTGCCACCCAGCTTGTCTTTTTCGATGAGTGCAACACTCATGCCCAACTGTGCTGAGCGAAGAGCAGCTGCATAGCCACCGCTGCCGCCGCCAAGAATTACTAGGTCGAAGTTGTGTTCCGCCACAGGCTGATCTCCCTTTTGAGGTTCGTGATTAAGTTCAACTTTACTACTCTGCGAGAGCAGTGTTTAGTGCGCCATACCCTTTGCGAGCGATACCAGAGTTCTAATAATCACTCCGGTTGCCCCCTTGCCGGTGTATCCGTATGCGCCCAAGTCGTTGTTAGCTGGACCCGCAATGTCAATGTGTGCCCAAGCAAGCTTCTCTGTTTTCGATTTCCGCTTGAATCCGATGAACTCCTGCAAAAAGAGGCCACCGATTAGCATTCCACCAGCGGTGTTGCCAATTTTCGCGTTTTGCAAGTCGGCGATATCCGACTTGAGCATGTCTTTCAACTCGACTGGTAGCGGCATGTGCCAAACCAACTCACCTGCTTCGAACGCTGCTGCTTCGACAGCCGATACGGCCTCAGCAGAACCCATCAGTCCTGCATAACGGTTACCGAGAGCAACCCGTGCTGCGCCTGTCAAAGTCGCTACGTCGACAATCAAGTCAGGAAATTCCGAGGAGGCAGCGGCGAGGCCATCGCCAAGAACTAGACGACCTTCGGCGTCGGTGTTGGTCACTTCTACGGTCTTGCCATTCTTGAGCTTGATCACATCGTTTGGTCGCGTGGCCGTCCCGGATGGCATGTTTTCTGCCAGGCACATCCATGATGTGACTTTGATTGGCAAGCCAAGCTGGGCGATGGCAAGGATCGAATTGAAGACTGTTGCGGCACCGGCCATGTCGTATTTCATGCCGACCATCGAATTCGCAGGCTTTAGTGAAAGGCCACCGGTATCGAAGGTGATTCCCTTGCCTACCAATGCCAGGTGCTTTGATGCATTCTTTGGGGAATAGCTGAGCTTCACGAGGCGAGGTGGTCTCGCCGAACCCTTTCCAACGCCAGCCAAACCACCAAAGCCTTGCTTCTCAAGTTGTTTCTCGTCGAGAATCTCAACCGAAATCCCGAGAAATTTTGCCTTTTTCGATGCAAGGGCCGCGTAGTTCGCTGGATAAAGGTCATTCGCTGGTCGGTTTATTTCATCTCTGGCAGCACTTACAGCCGCGGCAAGCACCTTCGCACTCTCAATGGCATCACCTGCGTTTCTAACTTTGGTGAGCAAGGTAATTGACTTCACCTGTGAGGGCTTGGCAGGTTGTTTGTATTCGGTGTACTTATAGAGGCCGAGTAATGCACCCTCGGCAATTCCCTGCAGGTCACCTGGATCCTCGGTTGGAAAGTCGAAAATTATGTGTTCGAAATCCGTCAAAGCACGAGTGGCGGCACCAGCAAGCTCACGCATGTTGTCCTCGTCGAGGTCATCGCTGCCGGCGCCGATCAAAAACACTAATCGGCCGTCTGGCGACTGAACCCGTGTTCCCGACTCGAAGGCCGCTGATACACCTAACTCTTCGAGTTCCAAGGACGCGATCGCCGAGGAATCAGAATGTGAGGGAACGAGTTGGATTTTGTTGTTGACCGATCGAACCGCAATAACCAAAACCTGCTTCTTTGCAACCACTGGAGTTCTCGCGGCGGTCTGAATCTTCAAATTAGTCATGGGGTAATGCTAAACCGATAGTTAGGATGTTTGAATGGTCGACCCTCGAAAGCTTTTCTCCTTCATTGACCTCGACTTCGAGGTTCCGCTTGGATTGAATCTGCTTGCTGGCCTCTCTGGTTTCACCGATGCCGGAAACACCCTTAGTCAGGTATCGGATCACATCCTTGAAAACTTGGATGCCAAGCTGATTGTTCAATTCGACAACGACGAATTACTCGATTACCGCGCACGCAGGCCGGTCATGTTCTTCGAAAAGGACCACATCGAGTCTTACCAACCTGCAGTGCTCGGCATCTATCTAGTCGAAGATGAAACGGGCCAGCAGTTTCTCTGGTTGAGCGGGTACGAGCCGGACATGAAGTGGGAGGCCTTCACGAGGTCCTTGGTTCAGATTGCCGACATTCTCGGAATATCGAGCGTTACGTGGGTGCACTCAATTCCTTTTCCTGTGCCGCACACCCGAGCAATAGGCGTGACCGTCTCTGGCAATCGAAAAGATTTAATCGATTCCTATAGCGAATGGAAGCCGCAAACACAGGTTCCCGGAAACGTTTTGCACCTTCTCGAGTACAGACTGAGTGCCGAGGGTGTACCGGTAGCCGGATTCGTTCTGTTGGTACCTCATTACCTTGCTGATAGTGAATTTCCCCAGGCCGCTGTTTCTGCCCTTGAACACTTGGCCTCAGCCACGGGCCTGGTTTTTCCGACTGATAGTTTGCGCGACGAGGGAGTTGAGTTCGTCACCCGCCTAGAAGAG
>JBEGKM010000074.1:0-5220 GCA_041184065.1 Actinomycetota bacterium | reverse complement strand
AGCGCGGGTAGACTTGTTGAGACTTAGGAGCACTATTGAATTTCGCCGAATTAGGCATCGATGAAGACATCGTTGAAGCCCTCGCCACTCGAGGCATCACCAGCCCATTTCCTATCCAGGAAGAGGCCATCCCGGTTGCACTAACCGGACAAGACGTTATTGGCCAGGCCAAAACCGGAACCGGTAAGACCCTTGGCTTTGGTTTGCCATTGCTGCAGAGCCTTGGAAAAGACCCTGAGAAGGGCGCGAAGGCCCTCGTTGTTGTGCCAACCCGCGAGCTAGCCATCCAGGTTGCTGACGACCTAAAAATTGCCTCGTCAAACCGCTCAACCATGGTTGCCGCCATTTACGGTGGCAAGGCCTATGAAGAACAGGTTGCCGAAATCAACGCCGGCGCTCAGGTAATCGTGGGCACCCCTGGTCGACTCATCGACCTCTCAAAGCAAAAGCTTCTCGACCTTGGCAACATTCGCTTCATGGTTCTCGACGAAGCCGACGAAATGCTAGACCTTGGCTTCTTGCCAGACGTTGAAAAGCTTTTCGCCTTCACCCCCGATGGCCGTCAGACCATGCTGTTCTCGGCAACCATGCCAGGCACCATCGTGACAATGGCCAGAAAATACCAGAACCGTCCGGTGCACATTCGCACCAACGACCCAGATGAGGGCCAGACCAAGGCCGACATCAAGCAGTTCGTCTACCGCGCCCACGCGCTTGACAAAGATGAAGTGGTTGGCCGAATTCTGCAGGCCGAGGGCCGCGGCAAGACTGTGATCTTTACCAAGACCAAGCGCTCGGCTTCGAAGGTTTCTGAAGAGCTTGTCGACCGCGGGTTCAACGCCACGGCACTGCACGGCGACATGACCCAAGAGGCGCGCGAAAAATCGATGGCGGCATTCCGCTCGGGCAAGCGCGACATCTTGGTTGCAACCGAGGTTGCCGCTCGAGGCATCGATGTTGACGACGTGACCCACGTGATCAACTACACAATTCCCGAGGATGAAAAGGCCTACCTGCACCGCGTTGGCCGCACCGGCCGCGCCGGTCGCCTGGGCATTGCAGTGACCTTTGTTGACTGGGAAGATCTGACCCGCTGGGGCCACATCAACACCGCCCTCGATTTTGGCCAGCCTGAACCTGTCGAAACCTACTCGAGCTCGAAGCACCTGTTTGCCGACCTAAACATTGCCGAAGGCACCAAGGGTCGAATTGCCAAAACCAAGCGCCCAGATGGCTGGAAGCCTGGCGACGACGAGAAGCATCGCGGTGGTCGCGACGGTGGCCGTGCCAACTCTGGTCGCTCTGGCGGTCAGGCCGGTCGAAATCACAAGGATGGCGCTGGTCGCGGAGACAAGGATCGCCGCAACGGCGGAGATCGCCCGCACAAGGCTGCACCCGCTGCCGATGGAGGAGCCAAGACTGAAACTCATGGCGGCGGAGAGCACCCGAGACCGGCTCGCAACCGCACCAGAAACCGCACCCGCGGTGGTGCACCAACCGCTTAGTTCAATAGAAAAACCCCGACCAGCGGTCGGGGTTTTTTGTTGCCAAGATTTCTAGAGCAGAGCCGGCGTGCCGCTTGCCAGTTCGACGATGCGGTCGAGCATTTCGGGGCTGGTGAGGTTCTCGCCCAACCGATTGGGCTTGCCGTGCACACCGTGATAATCACTCGAGCCGGTCACAATCAGGTCATGCTTTTGGGCCAGCGAAAGCAACCATTCTCGGGCAACCTGAGGCACCTCTCGGTGATAAACCTCAAAGCCGGCTAGGCCACCGGCGATTAGGTGATCAAAGTGTTCGTGCGGCAAATCGCCTCGATCAAGGTTGTCGCGAGCGCCACCGAGTGGGTGGGCAATAATGGGCACTCCCCCGGCTTCGCGAATCAAACTGATCGCGTCGAAAACATCGACGGTCTCGGTTGGAATGTAGTAACCACCGTGCTTAGACAGAATTGTCTCGAACGCCTCGGTGCGATTTGAAACCACCCCTAGCTCAACCAGGGCATCGGCTAGCGCCGGTCTACCAATCGTTGCGCCCTCATCGAGCTGCTCTAAAACTAGTTCCCAGGTGATGTCAAAGTCTTTGGCTAGCAGTTCAACCATGGCCATAGCCCGAGTCTGGCGAGTCGAAACCGAGTCACCCAAAATCTGCCCGAGCGCCTCGTGATTTGGGTCTGGCAAATAGGCAAGCATGTGCACGCTAATAAAGTGACTTCGCTGGTTTCGGGTCACCTTAGCGCGGGTCGTTACTTCGATTCCCGGCACAAAACCAAGCCCAACGCGGCTTGCAGCCAAAGCAGCCTCGGCCCATCCAGAGGTGGTGTCGTGGTCGGTCAGAGCCAAAACATTCACACCGGCGGCGGCAGCGTGCTCAAAAACCTCGGTCGGCGATTCTTTGCCGTCTGACCGGGTTGAGTGGCTGTGAAGATCGATGCGCATTTGTGTCTAAGGGTAATGGCAGAATGAAAACCATGAGCAACGACGCTAAGGCAGAACAAAAACTCGAGAACCGCGGAACCAACCGCTCTCGAACCCCAAACAGCCCAGAATTTTTGGCATACATTGGCTCTAATTGGGCTGAGCCAAATGCAGACCTGCCTGCTTTGCACCCCGCCGCCCCTTATGCCGCCAAGCGCCGCAAGGCCGTTGCCGAGGCATTTGCCGATCGCTTGATTCTGATTGCAGCCGGACCAGCTCAGACTCGCTCAAACGACACCGAATACCGCTACCGCCCGCACGCAGCTTTTGCCCACCTAACCGGATGGGGCTCAGAGACCGTGCCCGACTCGGTTTTGGCAATCGACACCCGTGCTGGCAAAGTTCAAGAAACCCTATTCTTTAGAGAAACTGCCGGGCGCGACAGCGAAGAGTTTTTTGCCAATCCGGCCATCGGTGAATTTTGGGTTGGTGCACGCCCAGGCCTTGCCCAGGTTGGTGCGCTGCTGGGCTTAGAAACCCGCTCGATTCGTGAGCTCGATGACGTTGTTTTGGCAGCCGGCGAAAAGGCCGTCGACCTTTTCGATGCCAAACTGGCTGAGTTTGTCTCTGAGCTTCGCCTGGTCAAAGATGCATACGAGATTGCCGAAATGCGCAAAGCGGTTGCCGCTTCGATTCAGGGATTTGAAGAGGTTGCCAAAAGCCTTAAAGTCGCGACCAAGCACCCACGCGGCGAGCGCCTCGTGGAAACCGCATTCTTTGCAAAAGCACGTGCCGAAGGCAACGACCTTGGCTATGACACCATTGCGGCCGCCGGCTCACACGCGTGCACCCTGCACTGGATTGTGAACAACGGCCCGGTCAAAGACGGTGAGCTGATCTTGGTCGATGCCGGTGTTGAAGTAGACAGCCTTTACACCGCCGACATCACCCGCACCCTGCCGATTAACGGCAAGTTCACCGACGTACAGCGCGACATCTATGAAGCGGTTCGCGAGGCCGCCGATGCGGTGTTTGCGGTTGCCAAACCTGGCCTCAAATTTAGAGACCTACACGCCACCGCGATGAAGGTGATTGCCGCTAAGACCGAGCAACTTGGCCTGCTGCCGGTTAGCGCAGAAGAGTCACTCGAACAAGACAAGCAGTTTCACCGCCGCTGGATGGTTCACGGCACCAGCCACCACCTGGGCATCGATGTCCACGACTGCGCGCAGGCGCGTCGCGAGATGTATCTAGATTCAGAACTAAAGCCGGGCATGATCTTCACGATCGAACCAGGGCTCTATTTTCAGCCTGATGATCTGTTGGTTCCAGAACACCTTCGCGGCATCGGTGTGCGCATCGAAGACGATGTTTTGGTCACCGAAACCGGCGTTGAGAATTTGAGTTCAGCACTGCCCCGCTCAGCCGATGACATCGAAGCCTGGCTGGCGAAACTTAGTTAGCCAAGCCAGCTAGTTGGTTCACCTTTAGTGTTCGTGAACCGGGATGCCCTTGGCTTGATCTGCTAGTTCGCCGGGAACCTGCACCTGATATTTGCTGGCCACAACACTCGAGGCAGAAATGAAGCCACGTTTGGTGCGTGCCAAGGCGAAGCGAATCACATTGAACAGCATGCCGATGCCAGCGCCGATTAGCACTGCCGAAAATGCTGATTCAACACTGGTGAGCTGATCGGCGTTGGCCGGTTCGGCCACTCCCGGGCCGAATACAAGGCCAATGATCAAACCGAGCCAAGCACCGGTGGTAGCGCCACCCAAGGCAACCTTGGCGTAGCTCAACTTTGCTCGAACTCGCTCAACGGTTCGAAGGTCTGAACCCACGATTGCAACGGCTCCGGCCGGAAAATTGTGAGCGATCAGATTCTCAACAAATGCAACTGCTGCCTGGTAATCGGTGAAATCAGCAACCACCTCGCCCTTAGGCATTACGGCTGGCTGACTGCGGGCGCTTCGTCGATTGTTGTTCACCTGACTATTCTGGCACGCCTAGCCCTACTCGTCTAAGGTTGAAGGGTGAGCGCAACAAGAGTATTCGTCGCCAGATTGGCTGGCTGTGGCGTCTTTGACCCGGCGGGAGACCGTGTCGGTAAAGTCATCGACGTTCTTGTGGCATACCGTAAATCAGGCGCTCCAAAGGTGACCGGATTGCTGGTCGAAATCAGTGGCCGTCGCCGTGTTTTTGTGCCAATTAGCCGCGTAACCTCGATCAACCCTGGTCAAGTCATCACCACCGGACTCATCGACCTTCGCCGCTTTACCCAGCGCGGTCAAGAGGTTCGCGTGATTGCGGAGATTTTGGGTCGCAAGGTTCGTCTGCTCGATGGTTCTGGCGAAGCCAGCATCGAAGACTTGGCAGTTGAGCAAAACAAGACCCGCGACTGGCTCATCTCAGAGCTGTTCCTTCGCCGCCCAAAGACCTCGGCATCTCCTTTTGCACGCGGTGCAACGCTTTTTGCAGCCTGGGAACAGGTAACCGAAGAAGACAAGGGCGAAGACGGCCAAAGCGCCCAGGCGTTGATTGCTACCTACTCAGAAATGCGACCTGCAGACCTTGCCAGCGCGCTTCTTGATCTTCCAGACGAGCGCATGATCGAGGTTGCCGAAGAGCTTGACGACGAGCGCTTGGCAGATGTGCTTGAAGAGCTTCCTGAAGACGAGCAAATCGACATCATCGCCGAACTTGACGATGAGCGAGCCGCCGAGGTTCTTGACCTAATGGAGCCTGATGACGCAGCCGACCTGATGGCTAACCTTCCCGCCGAGCGAACCGAAGCAATTCTTGA
>JBEGKM010000073.1:0-5343 GCA_041184065.1 Actinomycetota bacterium | reverse complement strand
TGGACTTGAAATTCTCGATCAGGTGCCTGATGTGCAGACCATTTTGGTGGCAATCGGTGGCGGAGGACTTGCGGCGGGAGTGGCTGTTGCAGCAAAGCTAAAGGCTGCCAAGCTTGGTCGCAAGATAAAGGTGATCGGTGTTCAGTCTGAGAACGCAGCATCGTATGTGCCTTCGCTCAAGGGCGGCAAACCAACCGAAATTTCGACCAAACGAACCATCGCCGATGGAATTGCCGTGGCAAAGCCGGGCCGCATCCCCTTTGAACTGATTGCAAAAAACATCGACAAAGTTGTGACTGTCTCTGAAGACGAAATTGCCAAGGCGCTAGTTGTGATGCTCGAGCGCTCGAAGCAGGTCGTTGAGCCAGCCGGTGTGGTTGCCGTGGCAGCGCTAATGTCGGGTGCCGTCAAACCTAAGGGCGTTACTGTCGCGGTATTGTCTGGCGGAAACATCGACCCTCTGCTGATGCAAAAAATTATTGGTTACGGTCTGTCGGCATCTGAGCGCTACACCACAATCTCGGTGATGTTGCCCGACCGCCCCGGTCAGCTGGTAAAGACTGCCGAGGCAATTGCGGCAGCCCAGGGCAACGTGGTTGAGGTGCTGCACACCCGCCACGGTGAAGGCCTTGAGATTGGCGAAGTCGAGCTGCGTTTGTCGGTTGAGACCATGGGGCACGAGCACCGCGACCGAGTCTTGCAGGCTCTTCGCGACGCGGGCCTCAAGCCGCGCATCGCACGCGGCTAGCAAACCCGATAGTCAAAAAACCCCGACCATGAGTCGGGGTTTTTCTTTGAGGTCTAGGCTTCGAAGTTTTTTACATCGATGATCTTGATGGCGCGCTCTTTGCCGTTTGGTGCAAAGAAGCTCACCTCATCACCGATTTTGGCACCCATGATTGCTTGGCCAATTGGGCTGTCTGGGCTATAAACATCAATGTCGGCGCCTTCGGCAATCTCGGCGCTACCGAGAAGAAACTGCATCTCGCTTCCGTTCATGGTTAGCGTGATTACGGTGCCCTGCTCAACGATTCCGTGTGATTCACGAGCCTCGCCAACCACTGCGTTGGCCAAAATGTTTTCGAGTCGGGCTGCGCGAGCCTCGATTTTGCCCTGCTCCTCTTTTGCAGCGTGATAGCCGCCATTTTCTTTGAGGTCGCCCTCTTCGCGAGCCTCTTGAATCTTGCGAGAGATGTCGGCGCGAGCCACGGTCAACAAATATTCAAGCTCGCTAGCGAGTCGGTCATACGCGGCCTGGGTTAGCCAGGTTGCTTCAGGGGTTTCAGCCATAGTTGTTCTAGTTTATTTGAACCAGCATTTGTCTAGCGAACCGGTTACGCCCAATTCGCTTGTGTTCACCAGGGTCTCGAGGTCGCCCTTGAACTGAGGTGGCACTGTTATTTCTCGATAGCCAACCACGGCAAAGCTCTCGTTCAAAACTTGGATGCCGCAATGGGCTTCTAGGTCAACCGCCACTGGGGCCTCAATGTGATATCGAACCAGGGCCTGCTGTTTAGAAACAATCGTGTAGCCGAGCGTCTGGGTTTTGAAGTTGTAACCCGTTGCGATGATTGATGATGCTGCCCAGATCAGAAACGTGATCAGCAGGGCGCTACCGAGGGCAATTACGAAAACGCGGCGACGCTTGTCGGCATCCGGCCTAATGCCGTATCGCTCTTGCATGAGTTTTGATTGAGTAGCCATCACTAAAAGGCTACATACTTAAAGCATGCAAATTTGGCTTTCAGCGCTTCTAGCGGCTACCCCGGTTCCTTCGAGCACCCCAGACCCCGCCGAAACTTTTTATAGCCCAGGCACCATCGGCTTCATTGCCACCTTTGGAGTAACCGCAGGTGCGGTTCTGCTGATTTTTGACATGGTTCGTCGCGTTCGTCGCGTTCGCTACCGCGCGGAGATTGAAGCCAAGCTAGAGGCAGAGTCGCAGGTATCGAGCCAAGCCGAAACAGCGGCCCCGGCGACCAAGCCGATTGCCAAGGCCAAGCCTGCGTCAAGCGCCAAACCGGCGGCAAAGGCCAAGCCTGAGCGCCCGGCTCCGCCGGCAAAACCAAAGCGCTAGATTCGGTTGTCGCTAGCCCGTAATGGGGTTGAGCGAAATCAGCAAAATGCCGGTCCAATGGCACATAAATGCCAACACCGTAAATGTGTGAAAAATCTCGTGAAATCCGAATTTTCCGGGAAACGGGTTGGGTTTCTTGAGTCCGTAAACTACCGCTCCGACTGTGTAGCAAAGGCCGCCGACGAGAATAAGAATCATCATCGGCGCGTTGGCGTTCATGAAGTCTGTGATGAAGGCCATGGCTCCCCAGCCCATACCGACATAGATCGGAACATAGAGCCACCGCGGTGCACCGATCCAGAAAATCCTGAACCCGATGCCTAAGACTGCAGTGCCCCAGATGATTGCAAGCAACAGAATGGCCTTTTCACGTTCGAGTGCCAGCCAAGTAATTGGGGTGTAGCTGCCGGCAATCAGCAAGAAGATGTTGGCATGGTCGATGCGCTTGAGCGCCAGCTTCGTTTTTGGTTTCCAATTGAATCGGTGATACAAAGCAGAGTTGCCAAACAGCAATATCGAGCTTGCATAAAACACGGCGCCGGTTACTTTTGCAGCCATGCCATCGGCGAGCACAATCAAAACAATTCCGGCGGCAATCACAATCGGCAAAACGCCCGCGTGAATCCAGCCGCGCCAGGTTGGCTTGATGTCTTTGGTTTGATCCTCGAAACCCTCAGAGACCGGAACATAGCCCGGAAGCGCCTCGTTGCTTCGCCATTCGCTCATATGAAAACTCTACGCCTCGACCTGAAGTAGCCTAGGCGTGTGCGCAATTTGATTTATCGAATCTACGAGCGGTCACTTGAGCGGGGGCTCTTGCCGCAAGACCTGCCGCGACACGTTGGCGTAATTCTCGATGGTAATCGCCGTTGGGCCGAGCGGCAGGGTGGCGCCAAAGCTAGCCACGGGCACGCAGTTGGTGCCCAAAAGACACTCGAGTTTTTGGGTTGGTGCAACGACCTAGGCATAAAGGTTGCAACCCTCTATTTGCTGTCGACCGATAATCTCAAGGGTCGTCAGTCCGACGAGTTAGCCGAACTTCAAGACATAATCGCCGGCCTCACCGCTGATATTGCGGCCTTGGGCACATACAAGATTCGAATGGTTGGAGATAAAGCCGCTTTGCCCGAAGCCATGGCCGCAGCCATGGCCAAAGCCGAAGAACAAACCGAGAATGTGCAGGGAATGCAGGTCAACCTGGCGGTTGCCTATGGTGGTCGCAAAGAGATCGCCGATGCCATGCGTTCGATTTTGAAGCACCATGCCAGCGAGGGCACCAGTATCGACGACCTAGCCGAGCTTCTTGACCCTGATTTGATAACCGAGCACCTCTACACGTCGGGGCAGCCAGACCCAGATTTGGTGATTCGAACCAGCGGAGAACAGAGGCTATCGGGTTTCTTGCTTTGGCAGAGCGCGCAGTCGGAGTTCTATTTTGAAGAGGCCCTCTGGCCCGACTTTAGACGCGTAGATTTTCTTCGAGCCATTCGTGCGTTCGAATCTCGTCACCGCCGATTCGGCAAATAGATAACGAGCAGATTAACGCTCGATAACATAACCCGCTTTCGGGCGTGTCTAGTTGCAATTGCGTGAACTTGCGGGCGTAATCTCACATCAAGCCTCAACAAAGGAGCTTCGATGGCTAAGGCAACCTCAGCAGAAACCGTTTCAAAGTCTGCGAAGGGTGGTGCCAAAAAAGCCGAAGCAACTACCAAAACTTACATTCTCGACACCTCTGTTTTGCTCTCAGACCCAAAGGCTCTGTTCAAGTTCAAAGAGCAAGAAGTTGTCATTCCAATAATCGTGATTAACGAACTTGAGAAGAAGCGTCACGACCCCGAAATCGGCTACTACGCGCGTCAAGCTCTGCGCCACCTAGATGACTTGCGCACCGAGCACGAGCGTCTAGATTTTCCGATGCAGGTCGGCGATGGCGGCATCTTGCGGGTCGAGCTAAACCACATTGATCAGTCCGTGCTGCCAGCTGGTTTTCAGCTGGGCGACAACGACAGCCGCATTTTGGCTTGTGCCTTCAACCTTTCGCGCGAGGGCAAAGATGTGACGGTTGTCTCTAAAGACTTGCCAATGCGAGTGAAAGCAGCAGCGCTAGGTATGGCTGCGGAGGAGTATCGAAACGACAACGCGGTTGATTCTGGCTGGACCGGAACCGCAGAAATAACTCTGACCGCCGATGAGATGTCGGACCTTTGGGACACCGAGATCATCAAGCACAAAGACGTTGCCAACATGCCGATCAATACTGGACTGATCATCAACTCAGAGCGCGGGGCAGCGCTTGGTCGGGTTGAAAAGGGTGGCAAGATCAAACTCGTTCGCGGCGACCGTGATGTTTTTGGCGTGAAGGGTCGTTCAGCAGAACAGCGGCTAGCCATTGATGTTCTGCTCGACACCGACATCGGTATCGTTTCGCTCGGCGGTCGCGCTGGAACCGGTAAGTCGGCTATGGCTCTCTTGGCTGGCCTCGAAGCCGTGCTCGAGCGCCGCCAGCACAAGAAAATAATTGTTTTCCGCCCTATCTTTGCTGTTGGCGGTCAAGAGCTTGGCTACTTGCCAGGCAGCGAAAACGAAAAGATGAACCCATGGGGTCAGGCTATTTTCGATACTCTCGGCGCTTTGGTCTCAAAAGAGGTTGTTGACCACGTAGTCGATCGAGGGCTGTTAGAAATTTTGCCGCTAACGCACATCCGTGGTCGTTCTTTGCACGACGCATTTGTGATCGTAGATGAGGCCCAGTCGCTTGAGCGCAACACGCTGTTGACTGTGCTTTCGCGCATCGGTCAAAACGCCAAGGTTGTTTTAACTCACGATGTTGCCCAGCGCGACAACCTTCGAGTCGGTCGTCACGACGGCGTTGCAGCGGTGATCGAGTCGCTCAAGAATCACGAACTTTTCGCTCACATCACACTGATGCGCTCGGAGCGCTCGGCGATTGCCGCTTTGGTTACCGACCTGCTTGATCACTGATCACGATTTCTGAGATTTTGTATTTTGGTGCCCAGACCAGGGTGTGCATAACCTGAACACAGATTGATCAGGCTTTCTAGCCTTAGGGCATGAACGCAGAACTATTCGCCTGGCTGGGGCCGATCTATTTGCTTACTGTGGCCTGGCCGCTGACCCGAATCGATCTGCGCGAAAGGCGATTGCCTAATCGCTTAGTGGTTCCCGCCTTTCCCGTCACTCTGCTCGGTCAACTTCTGGCTTCAGTCTTAGGTGGCAGTTGGTTGAGTTTGGGAATTGCTATC
>JBEGKM010000072.1:0-5489 GCA_041184065.1 Actinomycetota bacterium | reverse complement strand
AGTAGCAGGTTTACACGAGTTTGATAGCTCGGAATTCCGCGCCTAGCCAAGATTGCGAACTGCACCAAGATCAGTGCCAACATCAAATACGCCGGATAACTGTGCACGTGTTGCCAGATCTCTAGATCCAATCCGTTCCTAATGCTCTCCGAGTCTCCCGAATGCGGCCCAGCTCCGGTAACCAAGACTCCGACCAAGACGGTTATTGCGCCAACTACAGCAATCGGCGTTGCCGTGCGCCAAAGCGCTTGACTAACGGCCACGTGAGCCGGTGGTAGCGCTCTAAAGACTAGAACGGTGGCAACCGCGATCATGTAGCCGCTCAGCACGAAGTGTGCGCCGACAAACCAGGGGTTTAGTTTGGTTAGCACAGTGAATCCGCCAAGCACGGCTTGCGCGGGTATACCAAGACCCAGAATTAAGGCGGGAGCAAAAAGTCCCTTGCGCAGCTCACGGCCGAGACCAACGATGCTCAAAAAGGTAAGCACGGCCACCAGTGCGAGCACAAAGGTCAGCAATCGGTTAGCGAACTCAATGATGCCGTGAAGTCCCATCTCTGGAACCGTGACCAGTGAGTCTTCGGTGCACTTAGGCCAGGTTGGGCAACCGAGACCCGAACCGGTTAGTCGCACAACACCGCCGGTAACCACAATGAGTATCTGGCTAACCAGCGATGCCCATACATACAGGGGGATTCGAGCACTCGAAAAGAGCACGACGTTGGGCAGTTTGGCAATGAGCTTCGAAAACATTCGAATCTGGCCTTTCTTGGGCTTTCGCTATGGCCTTGCGGCAACTAAACTTGACCTAGGTTTCAGCGTTTTTCGCTGGCATTCATGCCAATTTGAAACAACTTCTCTTCGATTCTCGCACAGTAGAAATGCTTCAAGGTTTTCCAGCCTTGCGGGAATACCTGCGCGAGTCGAAGGGGTTGAGACCAGTAAAGAGGCAGACCGAGATAACCACTCGAATCTGAAACTAAAAACAGGAGGCCGGCTTGTCCGACATCATCATCGAAAGACCAGAGCTAGACAGCCTAGGCGTCTACGAATTTGGCTGGTCTGACTCAGACTCTGCCGGAACCAATGCTCGTCGCGGTATCAGCGAAGAGGTTGTCACCGACATCTCGGCTAAAAAGAGCGAACCAGAGTGGATGCTTGAGCGTCGCCTTCGCGGCTACGAATACTTCTTGAAGAAGCCAATGCCAAGCTGGGGTTCAGATCTTTCGGGCATCGACTTCGACAACATCAAGTACTTCGTTCGTTCAACCGAAAAGCAGGCGACCAGCTGGGAAGACCTGCCAGACGACATCAAGAACACCTACGAGCGTCTTGGCATCCCAGAGGCAGAGCGCAGCCGCCTGGTTGCCGGTGTGGCGGCACAGTATGAGTCTGAGGTGGTTTATCACCAGATTCGGGAAGACCTTGAGGCCCAGGGGGTTATCTTCCTAGACACCGACACCGCCCTCAAAGAGCACCCAGAAATCTTCAAAGAGCACTTCGGTACCGTCATCCCTGCCGGCGACAACAAGTTCGCCTCGCTAAACACCGCCGTATGGTCTGGCGGTTCGTTCGTTTACGTTCCTAAGGGCGTTCACGTTGACATCCCGCTGCAGGCCTATTTCCGCATCAACACCGAAAACATGGGGCAGTTTGAGCGCACCCTGATCATTGCGGACGAAGACTCATACGTGCACTACATCGAGGGCTGCACCGCCCCGATCTACAACTCTGACTCGCTGCACTCGGCAGTCGTCGAAATCATCATCAAGAAGGGTGCTCGAGTTCGCTACACGACCATCCAGAACTGGTCGAACAACGTTTACAACCTGGTCACCAAGCGTGCAATCTGTCACGAGGGTGCAACTATGGAGTGGATCGACGGCAACATCGGTTCGAAGGTCACCATGAAGTACCCGGCGGTCATCCTTGCTGGAGAATATGCCCGAGGTGAAACCCTTTCGGTTGCCTTTGCTGGTGAAGGCCAGCACCAGGATGCCGGTGCGAAAATGATTCACCTTGCCCCACACACCAGTTCATCGATTGTTTCAAAGTCGATTGCCCGTGGTGGTGGCCGCACCTCATACCGTGGCGAGATTCGCGTAATGCCGGGTGCCCACCACTCGGCTAACACCGTTCGATGCGACGCGCTATTGGTTGACACCATCTCGCGCTCAGACACCTACCCATACGTTGACGTTCGTGAAGACGATGTCTCGATGGGTCACGAAGCCACCGTTTCACGAGTCAGCGAAGAGCAGTTGTTCTATTTGCAGTCACGCGGAATGCCGGAAGACGAAGCAATGGCGATGATTGTTCGTGGCTTTATCGAACCAATCGCTAAGGAACTTCCGATGGAATATGCTCTCGAGCTCAACAAGCTCATCGAAATGCAGATGGAAGGGGCTGTCGGCTAGTGACAACCTCAAACGCAACCATTCCGGTTCAACACGGAATGGCAGAACACAGTCATGGCGCGGGCATTCCCGTCCAAACCAGAAGCGAGCGTGTTCGTTCGGCTAACGTTGCCGACTTTGCGCCGGTTTCAAAGCGCGAAGAGCAATACCGCTACGTGACCAGCGAACAACTTGCCGGGCTAGATGCTGATGTGCTCGACGAGTACGTTGGTGACATTTCTATCAAGTACCCAGAAGGCGTGACCACCGCATGGGTGGGCACAGAACACCCTGCATTTGGTGCAGCTGGTCTTCCTGAGGATCGCCCTAGTGCAGCGGCTTGGGGCTCGGCTCAGCAGGCCTACCTGGTCACAATTCCAGGTGATGCCGCTGTCGATTGCGAGATTCAGATAGGCATCGGCTCCGAGAGCGAATCTCCGAGTGCGTTGCACCTAATCATCGAAGCCAAGCCATTTGCCCGCGGCACCGTGATTCTCGACCACAAGGGCGATGCGGTTCTCGGTGAAAACGTCGAAATCATCGTGGGAGACGAGGCTGACATCACTGTCATCTCGATTCAGGACTGGAACTCTAAGGCAGTTCACAACTCAGCACAGTTTGCCAAGTTGGGTCGCAACGCAAAACTTCGTCACCTCGTGGTGAGTCTTGGCGGAAAGACCGTTCGAGTCTCTACCTCAGCAGAATTTGCTGCTCCTGGTTCAGAGGTTGAATTGCTTGGCATGTACTTTGCTGATGCCGGTCAGTACCTTGAGAACCGCTTGTACGTTGACCATGCCGTGCCGAACTGCAAGTCACGAGTCACCTACAAGGGCGCCCTTCAGGGAGAAAAGGCTCACACCGTTTGGGTAGGCGATGTTCTCATCCGTCAGGCGGCCGAAGGCACCGACACCTACGAACTAAACCGCAACCTACTGCTCACGGATGGCGCTCGCGCCGACTCGGTGCCGAACCTCGAAATCGAGACCGGCAAAATCGAAGGCGCCGGGCACGCCAGTGCCAGCGGTCGGTTCGACGATGAGCAATTGTTCTACTTGCAGGCCCGAGGCATCAACGAACGCGAGGCGCGCCGCCTGGTTGTTCGCGGCTTCCTCAACGAGATCATTCAAAAGATCGGAAATGAAGAAATCGAAAGCCGACTTTCGGCCTCGATTGAAGCAGAACTCGAAAGGAGCGGCTCCTAATGGCTGTTCGTATTTGTGCGGTTGAAGACATCAAGCTAGGCAAGTGCATCCGCGTGAAGGTTGGCGAAGATGCAATTGCAATCGTTCGCACCAAGGCCGACAAAGTTTTCGCTCTCGATGACAAGTGCTCACACGGTGAGATTTCACTGTCGGAAGGCTTTGTCGACAACGAAACCATCGAATGCTGGGCACACGGAGCCAAGTTTTCACTCGAAACGGGCGAAGCCCTTACCCTTCCCGCTTTCGAACCGGTAACCAAATACGAGGTAATCATCGACAACGGTGACATTTTCCTCGAAATCGACGCCGACTAAACCAAGACTTAGAAAAGAAAACGAGCAAAAAAATGGCAATTCTTCAGATCAAGAACCTGCACGTCACTGTTGAGACAGAGCAGGGCACCAAAGAGATTCTCAAGGGTGTCGACCTAACCATCCGCAGTGGTGAGTCGCACGCCATCATGGGCCCAAATGGTTCAGGCAAATCAACCCTGGCTTACACAATCGCTGGTCACCCAAAGTACACCGTGACCGAGGGTGAAATCCTGCTCGACGGCGAGGATGTGCTCGAGATGTCGGTTGACGAGCGCGCTCGTGCCGGTGTGTTCTTGGCTATGCAGTATCCCGTAGAGATTCCGGGCGTTTCAGTTTCTAACTTTTTGCGAACCGCCAAGACTGCTGTTTCAGGCGAGGCCCCTGCACTACGCACCTGGATCAAGGATGTTCGCGGTGCCATGGAGGCGCTCAAGATGGACGCGACCTTCACGGAACGCAATGTGAACGAGGGATTCTCGGGCGGTGAAAAGAAGCGCCACGAAATTCTTCAACTTGAACTTTTGAAGCCTAAGTTTGCGGTGCTGGACGAGACTGACTCAGGTCTTGACGTTGATGCGCTAAAGGTTGTCTCTGAAGGCGTGAACCGCGCCAAAGAGGCCAACGATTTTGGCCTGCTGCTGATCACCCACTACACCCGAATCTTGAAGTACATCAAGCCAGACTTCGTACATGTATTCGTGGCCGGCAAAATTGCCGAACAGGGCGGTCCAGAGCTAGCCGAGCGTCTCGAAGCCGAGGGCTACGACCGCTACGTGAAGGCCTGATCAATTGGCTGATACTGAACTAGAGCCGGCGCTTTACGACGCTGTCATAGAAGCGCTCAAAGATGTAATTGACCCAGAAATCGGGGTAAACATTGTTGATTTGGGTTTGATTTACGGACTTCAGAAGTCTGAAGACGGCAACCTGCTAATCAACATGACTCTAACCTCTGCCGGTTGCCCGCTCACCGATGTGCTCGAAGAGCAAACCGCAGAATCACTTGACGGCGTGGTTGAGGCTTTCAGGATCAACTGGGTCTGGATGCCACCCTGGGGGCCAGAAAAGATCACGGAAGACGGCCGCGAGCAGATGCGCGCAATCGGCTTTTCAATCTAGTCAGAATTCGTTGACCTTCAACGGGGTCGTGATTTAGACCAAGAGAAAACCCCCGACTACAAGTCGGGGGTTTTCTAATTCTTTAGCGTCTAGCCCTTGATCTTCTTTACCAATGCCCAGGCAGAAGGAAGCAGCGCACCGGCTGCAACGGCTTTGACTACATCCCAGATCATGAATGGAACCATGAAGCCGGTGGTTGCGCCTAGGTCACCTGCGAAGGCAACCGAAGCTAGAACTGGAATACCAATCGCATAAATAACAACCGAACCGGCCGCATAACTTGCAAACATTTTCAGAGCGTTAGAGCTCCAGTTTTTCTCGGCGAGGTAACCGACCAGTGCAGCAGCAACAATAAAACCAAAGATGAAGCCACCAGTCGCGCCGAATAGCACTGAAACGCCGTGGGAGCCATCAGAGAACACCGGCAGCCCAAGAGCACCGATCAGAGCGTATAGAGCC
>JBEGKM010000071.1:0-5503 GCA_041184065.1 Actinomycetota bacterium | reverse complement strand
TCCTCAATGACTGCATAGTCGACACCGCGATGACCCGCCGAATAGTCGCTTGAGGGTTGCTTGAAATGTCGAACCAGTTGAACTGGTGCATCGAGTGGAAGCTGCCAATCGTTCGTTGGCGAGCTCAAAGCCAAAAGTGAAATCATTATTGCGAGAGGTTTGAAAGGCATGAATCAAGGCTCGCAAAAATCTCTGTAGGCCAGATAATCACTGAGAAATCGGTGGATAACTTTCATCATGACTGGTATGCTTTCAGGTAGCAACGAATGTTTGAAAAAGCAGTCGTTGACTTCGCGTGTCGAATCAGATCCACGCTTCACTCAGTCCGAGATGGTTCTTGAACCATGTTTGGCGAAGCAGATCCGGCACCAGGTGTTTAGAGCAACCGCTCAAAACAGTCAACTGAGTGGCGCCTTCGCGCGCCAAAAAAGGAGAACTGCTCATGGCAGTCGTAACAATTCGCCAGCTGCTCGACAGCGGCGTTCACTTCGGGCACCAGACCCGTCGTTGGAACCCAAAGATGCGTCGCTTCATTCTGACCGACCGTTCAGGCATCTACATCATCGACCTTCAGCAGTCGCTTGCATTCATTGACAAGGCATATGACTTCGTCAAGGAGACCGTTGCGCACGGCGGCAGCATTCTTTTCGTAGGCACCAAGAAGCAGGCCCAGGAGGCCATCGCTGAGCAGGCGCTTCGTGTTGGTCAGCCTTACATCAACCAGCGTTGGTTGGGTGGTCTTTTGACCAACTTCCAGACCATCCAGAAGCGTCTTTCGCGTCTAAAGGAACTTGAGGTCATGGACTTCTCAGGCGCTACCAAGACCGGTCTTACCAAGAAGGAACTTCTTATCCTTCGTCGTGAGAAGGACAAGCTAGAGAAGGCCTTGGGCGGTATCCGCAACATCTCAAAGACTCCATCAGCAATCTGGGTTGTTGACACCAACAAGGAGCACCTAGCGATCACCGAAGCTAAGAAGCTAGGTATTCCAGTCATCGGTATCCTCGACACCAACTGTGACCCAGATGAGGTCACCATTGGTATTCCTGGAAACGACGACGCTATTCGTTCAGTTCAGCTGCTAACCCGCGTAATCGCAGATGCAGTTGCAGAGGGCCTAATTGCTCGTCACGCAAAGCCAGAGGCAGCAGCAGAGCCTCTAGCCGAGTGGGAGCGCGAGCTTCTAGAGCAGGGCAACGCAGCAGCAGCAGCCGTTGTTGAGACCGTTGAGGCACCAGTTGAGGCACCTGCCGAGGCTGTTGCAGTAGAGGAAGCAAAGTAATCATGGCTAACTACACCGCCGCAGATGTAAAGGCCCTGCGCGAGCGCAGCGGCGCCGGAATGATGGACTGCAAGGGTGCACTTGATGAGGCCGACGGCAACATCGACAAGGCTCTTGAGGTTCTTCGTCTAAAGGGTCTAAAGGGCGTTACCAAGCGCGAAGGCCGAACCACCAGCAACGGTCTAATCGTTGCTCGTGTTAACGGTGGCGCTGGTTACCTAATCGAGCTCGCTTGCGAGACCGACTTCGTTGCCAAGGCTCCTAAGTTCATCGAACTAGCCGACAAGGTTGCAGACGCTGTTGCTGCTGCTGGCGCAGAGACCCTGGAGGCTGCACTTGCTGCAGACCTAGCCGGTCAGACTGTTCTAGCTGCAATCAACGACGAAGCAGCAATCATGGGCGAGAAGGTTGAGCTTCGCAAGGTTGCCTCTCTCAAGGATGCAGCTATCGACGCTTACCTACACCGCACCAGCAAGGACCTACCTCCTCAGGTTGGCGTTCTAGTTGCTTACTCGGGCAGCGACGCAGAGACTGCTCACGATGTTGCAGTTCACATCGCAGCTTTCTCACCAAGCGTTCTAACCCGCGACGACGTTGACGCAGATGTTGTTGCAACCGAGCGTCGCATCGCCGAAGAGACCGCACGAAACGAAGGCAAGCCAGAGGCTGCGCTTTCAAAGATCGTAGAAGGCCGCGTAACCGGATTCTTCAAGGAGAACGTGCTTCTCGAGCAGGACTTCGCAAAGGACACCAAGCAGACTGTTGCTAAGGTTCTTGAGAACTCAGGCCTAACCGTTTCAGGCTTCGTACGTTTCCGCGTCGGCGCCTAACAAATACCAAAAAGCGACAAAGGCTCGGTCGATTCGACCGGGCCTTTTTTGCTGCCTCGCCTAGGATAGAAGCAGTTCAAAACTCGATTCAGGAGGATCCAGTGCCACACAAAAAACGCCGTGTATTGCTCAAGCTTTCAGGTGAAGCATTCGGTGGCGGCACTCTTGGTGTGAACCCCGACATCGTGGCCGAAATGGCAAAAGAAATCGCCGAAGGCGCAAAGCACGCCGAGGTTGCAATCGTCGTGGGTGGCGGCAACTTTTTTCGCGGTGCCGAGCTCTCGCAACGCGGCATGGACCGCTCGCGCGCCGACTACATGGGTATGCTCGGCACAGTTATGAACGCACTTGCTCTTCAAGACTTCCTTGAGCAAGCGGGCGTTAGCACTCGCGTTCAGTCTGCGATCAACATGGCTCAGGTAACCGAGGCTTACATTCCGCTTCGCGCAGTGCGCCACCTCGAAAAGGGTCGCGTTGTGATCTTTGGTGCTGGCGCTGGCCTGCCATACTTCTCAACCGACACCGTGGCCGCCCAGCGCGCTCTAGAAATCAAAGCCGACGAGGTTCTGGTTGCTAAGAACGGTGTTGACGGCGTTTATTCAGCCGACCCAAAGAAAGACCCTTCGGCTGTTAAGCTCGAGTCGATTACCTATCAGGATGCCCTGGTTCAGGGGCTCAAGGTTGTCGACGCGACGGCATTCAGCCTGTGCATGGACAACAAGATGCCGATGCGTGTCTTTGGCATGCAGGGCAAGGGCAATGTTACTGATGCCATCATGGGCAAAAAAATCGGCACCTTCGTAACCGCCTAAAACTTTAACCAGAGCTACATAACAGGAGAACATCGTGATTTCAGAGATCATCTCAAACACAACCGACAAAATGGCCAAGGCCGTCGATTCAGCTAAAGAAGACTTCGCCAACGTGCGAACCGGTCGCGCTAACCCGCAGCTGTTTCAAAAGGTCATGGTTGACTACTACGGCACGCCTACTCCACTTGGCCAGCTTGGTCAGCTAGCCAACCCAGAGGCTCGCACCATCGTTATCACCCCTTATGACAAGGGGGCCCTAGCGGGAATCGAACGCGCAATCCGCGAGATGCCGAACCTAGACGCAAACCCTCAGAACGACGGCAACTTGATTCGCGTAACCCTGCCAGACCTAACCGAAGAGCGTCGCCGCGACTACGTGAAGATTGTCAAGGGCAAGGCCGAAGACGCACGCGTTTCGGTTCGCAACATACGTCGTAAGGGCAACGATGACTTGGCTGCGCTTAAGAAGGATGGCCTAGCCGGAGAAGACGACATCGCTCGAGCGGAAAAAGAACTCGATGCTCTTACCAAGACTCACGTCGACGCAATCGACGACGCACTGAAGCGTAAAGAAGCAGAACTTCTAGAGGTCTAATTGAGCCAGCAACAAGCCGCCACCGGAGGCCGTAGCCTCTCCAAGTCGATCATTGTCGGCCTGGCTCTCGGTGGCGTCTTTTTGCTTTCGGTTCTGATTTACAAAGAACTCTTTATGCTGCTTGCGGCCGCCGTAGCGGCACTCGGTGCCTGGGAATTGTCAACCGCACTGCGAATCAAGGGCTGGTATGTTCCACGCCTGCCAGCTGTCGTTGGTGCAACGCTGATCATGCCTGCTACCTTCTACGGAGGCGCTGAACTGCAGTGGTTGGTTGCCCTGGGTATTGTTGCGGCGTTGATTCTTTGGCGCAGCGTGCACCTGATGTGGGAGCGACGCGAGGCACCTTTTCAAGCGCTTCAGCACACCCTGCGCGACTTTGCCGCATCGGCGTTCGTGGTTATTTACCTGCCACTAATGACAAGCTTTACAGTTCTTTTGCTTCGCCGCCCCGACGGTGCACAGTGGGTTCTCACCTTGGTTGTAACAGTTGCCATGATCGACACCGCCGGCTACCTGGTGGGGCGCAAATTTGGCAAACACAAACTCGCCCCTGGCGTGAGCCCAAAGAAGACCTGGGAGGGTCTTCTCGCCTCGATCACGGCAGGAACCGCTTCGTCCATGCTATTTATGCACTTCTCTTTCGGCGCCCAGTGGTGGTTGGGTTTGATCTTGGCGGCTTCGCTGCTTCTATCAGCAGTTTTTGGTGACCTTGCCGAATCCCTGATCAAGCGCGACCTCGGCGTGAAAGACATGAGCTCACTTCTTCCGGGACACGGAGGCATGATGGACCGCCTGGATTCGATTCTTCCGTCGGCTTTGATCACTTACCTATTCACCTTGATCTTCTTCGCCTAGCGAAGCCAACCGCTACCAGAACTGCGAGAATATCCCTGTGAGTTTCAGTTTTCCAAGAGCTTCCGCAAAGGCTAATGGCTATTTGCCCGAGCAAGTCGATGCCTTTATCGCTAAGGCTCGCGAGCAATACTCAAACCCCGAGGGTGCGCTTCTCGAAGCGAGCGACCTGAGAGCCACAGAATTCGATTTCGTCGCTGGCGGCTACTCAATCGGCGCGGTGGATTCTGCCCTTGATCGACTTGAGGATAGCTTTGCCAACCGCGAAATTGCCCGTCAGCGAGCTAAGGCTGGAGACGCAGCCGTGGCTGATCACTTGGCTCGAGTGGTCGAGATAATCCGTGGCCGACTTGTTCGCCCCGAAAGAAAAAGGTTCTCGAGCACCGGCTTCTTGTTGCGTGGTTATTCAAAAAAGCAGGTCGACGCACTCTGCAACCAGCTCGCAATCCACTTTGATAGCGGGCAAGCCATCGCACTTGATGATGTTCGCCGGGTCATTTTCAAAGCCACTCGAGGAGGCTATGTTGAAAGCCAGGTTGACGCGTTTATTGATCGAGTCATCGAAGCCCTCCACATCGAGCGCAATAGGTAATAACGGCCAGGTCGCAAGGGTGACCCGAACAATACTTGGCGTTCGTCGCGCTCTCACGCTGGCCTCTGTTCTAGCCTTCTCGCTCACTTTCGCTCTAGCTCCAATCGCCAGCGCTCCAAACCGGGTTGAATCAGCCTCTGCAGCAACGGCCAAGACCGCACTTTCAACCCTGAATGCTCTACCGGTAAAGGGTCGTGCGCCTAAGACCGGCTACGAACGTTCTCTGTTTAGCGACGGCTGGGGCGATCAGGCCTGGGGCTGCGACACCCGCAATTTCATTTTGAAACGCGACCTAACCTCGATTGTTTTGCGGCCAAATGAAACCTGCATCGTAGCCTCGGGTGTTCTCAAAGACCCATACACACTAAAGTCCATTAGTTTTGTTCGCGGCGTCAAAACCTCACTTGCCGTGCAAATCGATCACGTTGTGGCGGTCAGCGACGCCTGGCAAAAAGGGGCCCAGCAAATCAGCTCACAACAGCGCTACAACTTCTACAACGATCCGCTCAACCTTCTCGCTGTCGATGGGCTAACCAATTC
>JBEGKM010000070.1:0-5528 GCA_041184065.1 Actinomycetota bacterium | reverse complement strand
ATATCAGGTAGCTCAGGGCAAGCTAACCTTTGGTCGCAAGGTTGACAACCTGAACATGACGGTCTTTCAAACGCTGTCAGCCGGCCTAATCTTTTTGGTGGTTGACCCAAGCGGAACGGTTTCGGCCGCGGCAGCCTATGGCACCAAAGAATGGTTGCTAATGGCTTTTTTGATTCTGTTCTGCACCATCTATGGGTTCTTCGCAATGACCTGGGGAATTCGCAAAACCTCGGCCTCGCGCATTGCCTTGCTGCAAGGAACCGAGCCGGTTTGGGCCGTAATAATCGCCGTCATCATCGGCGGCGAATCGATGGGGCCGCTGGGCCTGCTTGGTGCCGTTCTGATCATCGGCAGCTGCTATTGGGGCCTTGGCTTAGAACAAAGGGCTAGAGCTAAGCGGTCTTTGCCGGCCAGTGACTAGCCGCCCATTCGGCTTGGGCCGCAATAGTTAGCGAAGGGTTCACGCCAGGGTTTGCCGAAAGGGTTGACCCATCAAAAATGTGCAGTCCATCGACACCGAAAACTCTAAGGTGTCGGTCGACAACTCCCCCGGTCGCATCCGCGGCAATAACGCATCCACCCAAGAAGTGTGCGGTCAGCGGTATTCCAAAAGGCTCGCCAATCACCGCAGCGGCCGTGCCATTCATGTCTTTGGCTAGGTCGCGAGCAACCTCGTGCCCCTTGGCAACCCAGGCGGGGTTTTCTTCGCCATACCCCTGCTTGGATGTGAGCTTGCTGCCTAAAATGCCTCGCTTTAGGTAGGTGGTGAGCGAGTTATCTCGCGCCTGCATGACAAGCAAAATGAGTGCTCGCTCTGACCAATTGCGCAGGTTGAAGAGGCCGGGCAGGCGAATTAGGTGCTTGAGAGACTCGGTTACCAAGCGCAGCGGGCTAGGCGCCTGACCCTTTGGCCCCGAGGCCATCACCGATTGCAACAGTGCCATAAAGTTGCTGCCTCGACCATAACGAACCGGCTCGATGTGGGTGTCTTCGGTCGGAAAAACCGATGAGGTGATGGCAGCTCCCTGCGAGTAGTCGTGCTCTTCGGTGCGAGCAACCACGCCTAGCAGGCTTTCGCTGTTGGTTCGAGACAGGTGCCCCAACTTGTTGCTCATGCCACGCAGGTTGCCTGCGGAGCGCGATCGCTGCAACAACTTGGCCGACCCCAAAGCGCCGGCAGCAACAATTACCTGCGGTGCGAATGTCGCCGTGGGGCGTTTGTCGCCGGCCCGCGAGGTTCGCTTCAATTCAAGTTCAAACCCGCCACCGGCCAAGTCTTTGATCACTTCGACCTGAGTTAGCGGCCAAACAACGGCGCCGGCCTTCTCGGCCAAATATAGATAGTTCTTGACCAGAGTATTTTTTGCCCCATGGCGACAACCGGTCATGCATTCGCCGCAGTTGATGCAGTTTGTTCTTGCCGGCCCAGCGCCACCAAAATAGGGGTCGCCAACATCTTGCCCGGGCTGCTCACCATCGGCAGCGAATTTCACGCCCAACGGCGCCATCCTAAATGTCTCACCAAAACCCATTCGCTCGGCAGAGCGCTTAACCATCAGATCGGCAGCGCTAAAGAATGGGTTCTGCTGAACTCCAAGCATGCGCTCGGCTTCGGCAAAGTGCGGAGCCAGAACCGATTGCCAGTCTTCTAGCCCGACCCACGAGCCTGTCTTATAAAACTGCGCTGGCGGGCGATAAAGGGTGTTGGCATAAACCAGCGAACCGCCGCCGACGCCGGCACCAGACATGACTAAGACATTTTTTAGAAAGTCGATGCGTTGAATGCCAAGCATGCCCAAGCGTGGAAAAAACAGAAATCGTTTTAGGTCAAATGAGTTTTTCGCGAACTGGTGATCCTCGAACCTAGCCCCGGCCTCAAGAACTAAAACACGATAGCCCTTTTGGGTTAAGCGCAGTGCGGCAACCGAACCGCCAAAACCCGAACCAATGATGACAACGTCATAATCTGAACCCGGATTTTTGCCTGCCATCCCAAACCTAAGGGTGGCGAAGCGGGCTAGCCGGAAGTCGTTCTTGGGCTACCCACCGCTGGTTGTATCCGGTCGACGATGACATGAGGTCAAGGAAAGGTTTGGCATCGAAGCATTCCGGGCCAAGCACGCCAGCGCCTCGCCAGATGCCCTCTGCCATAAGCTCGAGTGCAATCACCGGGTTGAAGGCGGTCTGGGCAACCACACATTGAGCTTCGATGTCGGCCATAGTCACCGCATTGTCGGCAACGTGATAGAGGTAGGTGGCTCGGTCTTTGCCATCTTTGTCTTTGCCGGTAACCAAAAGACCGGCACAGGTCTTGCCGCTTAGCCGTGGGCCAATTGTTGCCGGGTCTGGCAGAACGGCTGCGACCAAGTCGCGTGGCGCAACATCAACCGGGCCCTGCGCCGAACGAACTCGAACCGGCTTGGTGCGATCTAGTCCCAGGGTGTGCAAGGTCTTTAAGACCGAGATGAATTCCGAGCCAAGCCCGTATTTGAAAGTCACCCGGTTGGCCGCGATGTTGCGTGGCAGCATGGTTACTTCTTCGTGCTCTACGTTCACACATTCAACTGCACCAATACCCTCGGGAAATTCGAAGATCTCCGGTTCGCTGAACGGTTCAGTCGTATACCAACCTCGACTGCGCTCATAAATCACCGGTGGGTTCAGGCATTCCTCAATCGTGGTCCAAATTGAGAACGAAGGAGCAAAAATCTCGTTGCCGGCGTCATCGGTAACAACCAGATTGCCGCCATCCTTGGTGCTCAGCTCGTCAATTTCACTAAACAGGTAGTCGGCAGCGTAGCGAGCGAAAACGTTTGAAAGACCCGGCTCAACACCCATGCCAACGAGGGCCAGCTTGCCTGCTCGCTCCCACTGCTCACCCACCGCAAACTGTGCATCTCCCAATTTAATCCCCGGGCGGTGAAATGGGTCGGTTTCGTTTGCTTCAGACAGGCTCATGGCCATGTCGAGGTAGTTTGCGCCCGCGGTGAAGGTTCCCGAAAACACTGTGGGCAAAAACTTTGGCTCAACAGCATTGACCACGTGGGTGATGCTGTGGGCTCGCGCCAATTCGGCTACATTTGAGGCATTTGAGGCGTCAATCTTGGCAGCTAAAAACTTGGATGCCCGTTCTTCGCCGTGACGGTTGCGAATCCAGGCGATAGTTCTCTCGGCTCTGGCAAAGTCGTAGTCCGATACGACAATCAGTTCGTAAAAGTTTCTGGTTGCCGCAACCTTCGCGATTGCATCGCCAACTCCGCCGGCGCCAACAAGCAAAATCCTCATCGATTTTCCTAAATATTCAAGGTGCTCCGTGGGGCAAATCGGGAGCGTGTGAATAGCCTACCCGCGACAACTGCTACGGCGTTGGAATTATCGAATTCTCAGGTCAGCCGATGGGTCTAGAACCCAGTCGATCACACCTTGCCAGTAGCTGAACCCGTCGCTTAACGCGAGGTGCCGAGCTCCTTCGATGAGCACAGCTTCAAGCCCTAGGGGCGCACCGTAGGTTTTCTGAAGCCCATTAGGGGTCCACGGATCCTCGTCGCTGCCAACCAAAGTCACCGAATGCGCAGAATCCAAGACGGCATCGCGAACATCTGGGTCTTCAAGGTTCACCCTTAACCCAGGCAGATCAAGCAGCAGATTTGGATCTGCCGGCGCAGCCAACAGCAAACGGTCGACTTTGAAAGGAAGAATCCCGGTAGCAGCGGCTTGAATCCAATTCAGGCAACCAAGCGAATGCCCGACAACGACAATTTCACCGTCTCCGGCTTCACCAAGGTGGGTTAGTTCTTCGACCAAAAGGTTTTGCCATTCGACCAACTTGGGCTCGTCGGCCGAAGGAAATTGTGGATAGAAAACCTGGTGACCTAGCTTGCGAAGTTCGGTGGCAAGGTGGCGATGCCAGTTGCCAGGGACTCGATGGTTTTTCCATCCGTGCATGATTAGAACGCGGGCCATGACCTCAGCCTAAACTCAGATTTGAAAACCGAGTGAATTGTTTAGTTCTTTAACGGCGGAATGCTGCGCACCCGCGAAACGAACCAAAGACTCAAAGCGCCGAGCGAATAGCAAACGGCAATGGTTGCACCAGCGCCAGCCGAGGTTCGCTGGTCGAGCACAGCATAGAGCGGGCCAGCGAGCGAAGCTGCGACAAAGTTGACCACACCCATTAACGATGCCGCCGTGCCGGCCTCTTCGCCGTGTGGCGCCATTGCGATTGCAGCTAGCGGCGTGTAGGTCGCACCAAAGTTGAATGTGAAAAACGCGAAGAGCGCCGTGACCACACCAAACTCGGCACCCATGGCCGCGGCAACAACCAGCGCAACACCGGCTGCACCGGCGAGCACTATGTGGCAAAACAAAACCCAATTTGACCTGAATCGCACGGCTAAGCGCCCGCCAACCTGAGTACCAATCACCGACAACAGCGAGTTCAGCGCAAAGAAGAAACCGAATTCGCCCGAACCGATCTTGAAGCCATCCTGAAAGATAAATGGCACCAGGTTCAAATAGCTAAACAGCGCTACCGTTTGAAGCGCGCTAAAAATCACCAAGCCTACATAGATTCGGTCGTGCAGCACCGCCCCAAATCTGGCGAACATCGCTGCGACACCCTGACTGCGGCGATTGTCGCTGTGCAGGGTTTCGACTAAAAAGATGCGCAGACCAATGAAAGTCACCAACCCGTAAACGGCAAACAGCAAAACGATATTTTGCCAAGTCATGAAGGCCAGCAACTGCGAACCAATAATGGGGCCGAGCACCGGTGAGACGCCCTGCACCAAGTAAACCCGAGACAAGAATTGCATCATCTTGGCTTCTTTATAGAGGTCACGGATAATCGCAGAGGCGACCACGCTCGCCGATGCCGCCGCAAAGGCCGCCAAGAAACGGGCGATGTAAAAAATCTCTACAGTTGGAACAAATATGGTGGCGATTTCGGCAGCAAACCAAAGAAAAACAACGATCAGCATGGGCCGCTTGCGACCAAGCGCATCGCTTAGGGGCCCAGTCACCAATTGACCTAGGGCAAAGCCAATTGTGACCGCCATGAGTGAAAGTTGCACCTGCTGATCGGTTGCCCCGAAAGTTTCGCCGATGCGCGGAAATGCAGCCAGAATCGGGTCGATTGTGTAGGGCATCAGAGTCATAGAGAGACCCAGCAGAACTATAAAGACCAGCCGCTGACGCTTGGATAGATCATCACCAGACTGAATCGATTTAGTTTTTAGCACCCATTTAGACTAACCGCCCAGAACCGGTTGAATGCTCGGCTTGCCGCCAGCCTTTGGGCAGAATGAAACGGGCAAAAAGAAACCGCCCGAGCAACGCCCGAGCGGTTATCTTGAAAAGCTTGTTACTTGCCGCGGCGCTTTGACCAAACGTCGAAAGCCACCGCGAGAAGAAGAACCATGCCCTTGATGGTCATCTGTGCGTCGATGCCCACCGAGTTTAGGTTCATGCCATTGCCGAGCACACCCTGGATCAAGCCACCGACCATCGAGCCGATAACCGTTCCGACA
>JBEGKM010000069.1:0-5616 GCA_041184065.1 Actinomycetota bacterium | reverse complement strand
CACTCCCGCCGCAAGTCCTCCGCCACCAATGGCCACCAAAATGGTCTGCACATCAGGCACCTGATCGAGAATTTCAAGTCCAACAGTGCCCTGGCCGGTTACAACATCGATGTTGTCGTAGGGCGGGATAAAGATCGCGCCCTTTTTAGCGGCGTATTCTTGGGCGGCCTTTAGCGTTTCTGCGAATACGGCACCCTCGAGAACGACCGAGGCACCATAGTTTTGAGTGGCCTGAAACTTAGGCAGCGATGCGCCAACCGGCATGAAGATGGTTGCCTTGATGCCAAGTTTTTTTGCCGCGAGAGCAACACCTTGCGCATGGTTGCCAGCGCTGGCTGCAACAACGCCCTTTTTGCGCTCGGCAAGGGTGAGTTTGCTCATGCGGTTGAAAGCACCGCGAAGCTTGTAGGCGCCGGTTCGCTGCAAATTTTCGCACTTCAAAAAGACTTCTTGGCCGATTAGCTCGGTCAGGTAGTGGCTGTGCAAAACAGGGGTTTGAATAGCAACCTGAGCCACATTCGCGTGCGCAGCCTCAAACTCTTCAAGAGTTGGGGCGACAACCGGGGCTGTTTGTGCCATTTCTTACCTCGCTAGTTTCTATGCTGGTAGAAGTCTAGTTTGAGAAGGGGCATAGATGCCTGAACAGCTAAGTTTGGCCGAGGCCAGAAGCCTGGTGCTGAACGCCCAGGGGCTGGCTACCAAACCCGACAAAACAACACTGCAGGCTGGGCCGTTTGGCATTTTCGACCGGCTCCGTTTGCTGCAACTCGACTCGGTGAACGTTTTCGAACGCGCTCACTACATGCCGGTTTTCTCGCGCCTTGGCCCATTCAATAAGGCAATCTTGGATGCCGCCACTGCGCCGCGCACTCAGACCGGCCGTCAGGCTGACCTGATCGAGTATTGGGCTCACGAGGCCGCGTGGATTCGAACCGAAGACCTGCCGCTGCACCGTTTTCGAATGGATTGGTATCGCTATGGCACCGATGATCTTCGTTACTCCAACAAGCGCTGGTTAGCTGTTCAGGCCGAGCACGGCGAATTGCTCGATTGGATTCGAGCCGAACTAGCTGCCAAAGGCCCGCTAACCATCGCCCAAATTGAGCACGATCAAAACAAACGCAAGGGCAACTGGTGGGGCTGGAGCGATGTAAAGACCTGCCTGGAACGTATGTTTTTGGTTGGCGATGTGGTCTCGGCCGGCCGCGAAGGCTTCAGCAGGCGCTATGCCCTGCCAAACCAGGTGCTTGAAGGTCGTACCTTAGAGCGAATGATCGATCCAAGCCCTGACTACGATGCCAACATCCGTGAATTACTGACCCGTGCGGCAAAGACCGACGGTGTTGCAACGGTGAAAGACCTGGCTGACTTTGTGCGACTAAAGATTGATCGAGTCGCCCCGAGAGTAGCCGAGCTAGTAGCCGACGGCACTTTGATACAAACAACTGTGGCTGACTGGAAAGACCCGGCGTTCGTGCACCGCGACTGGTTGGCTGAACTTTCAGCAGGCAAGCTTGCCAAAGCCAACCACACAACTCTGGTTAGCCCATTTGATCCGATTACTCGATATCGTGAGCGCGCAATTCGCGTTTTTGGCTTCGACTACAAAATCGAGATTTATACGCCAGAGCCAAAACGCATTTATGGCTATTACACCTTGCCGCTGTTGCACGATGGCGAACTGGTTGGTCGCATCGATCTGAAGAGCGATAGAAAGACTGGCCAACTGTTGGTTCAGGCTAGCTGGCACGAGCCAGATCTAAAGCCAGCCCGGCTTGATACGATAGCAAAATCTTTGTTAAAGCACCTTGGCGAGGCGGCAAAATGGCAGGGCCTCAACGAGGTGGTCGTGATGCCCAAGGGCAATCTGGCTGCAGCGCTAGCCGACCAATTGAACGAGCACTAGGCTCACTTAGAACTTGCCACCGATGGCGCGAAGACGCTCGATGCGCTTTGGCAACGGTGGGTGCGTAGAGAACAAGCGCTCAACAATGCCCGGCTTAATTGGGTCGTTGATGTACATGTGTGCCATCGAAGAACTTGCGCGACGCATCGGCCGGCCATACTGTGCCAATTTCTCTAAGGCGCTTGCCAGCCCCTCTGGGTACCTGGTGGTGTGCGCACCACTGGCATCGGCAAGGTATTCGCGCTGACGCGAAACTGCAGCGCTTACCAATGGGCCGATAAGCCAGGCAACGATGCTAGCGGCAATTCCGATCACGATTAGCGCGGCTCCAAAGCCGTTGTCATCTTTGCGGTTTCCGCCGCCTGAAAAGAACGCCGCACGAATTGCCATATCGGCCAAAACGCCGACCGCGCTGACCAACCCAAAAACGATTGTTGTCACACGAATGTCGTAGTTCTTTACGTGCCCAAGTTCGTGGGCCATAACACCCTCAAGCTCTTTGTCATCCATGATTGCCAACAGGCCCGTGGTGGCTGCAACTATGGCGTGCTTTGGATCGCGACCGGTTGCAAACGCGTTAGGGGCTTCATCGGGAATGACGTAAACCTTTGGCATTGGCATGCCTTCGGTGATGGCCAGGTTTTCAACGATGCGCCACAATCTTGGGTTGTCGGCTTTTTCGATTGGCACTGCACCGCTCATAGCAACGGCCATAGCGCCGGCTACAAAATACTGAAAGAGTGCATAGACAAGAACGAACCCAATGATGAAGATCGCGCTCGAGCCGTTGCCCGAAGCCTCTCCCCACCAATAAGCGAGGCCGCCCAAGAGCAGAACGAAACCCAAGATGATGAATATCGTGTTTCGCTTGTTGGCGGCTATAGCCGAGTACATTTGGCTCCTTTTAGAACTTGACTGCAGGCGGTTCGGCAATTGCCGAAGGATCTGCAACCTCAAAGAATTCGCGGGCGGTGAACCCGAGACCCTTCACGAACAGCACCTGCGGAAATTGCTTGATCTTGGTGTTGAGTTCGCGAACCCCACCGTTGTAAAAACGGCGAGCAGCCATGATTTTGTCTTCGGTGTCGGTTAGCTCGGCTTGAAGGCTCAAGAAGTTCTGGTTTGCCTGAAGCTGAGGATAAGCCTCGGCGACCGCAAACAGGCTCTTCATCGCGGCGTGAAAGCCATCCTCGGCAGCCGCTGCAGAAGCTGGGTGAGCCATCACCTCGGGCGAGACAGTTGCGGCACGAGCCTTTGTGACATTTTCGAACACCTCACGCTCGTGGGTGGCGTAACCCTTGACCGTCTCGATGAGATTCGGAATCAAGTCGGCACGACGCTTTAGCTGAACCGTGATGTCGCTCCAGGCCTCATCAACGCGCACGTTTAGGGTCACGAGACCGTTGTAGGTAGACCAGAGGAAAATACCGATAATCGCGACGATGGCGATGATGACAATGAGAGTGAAGTCCATGACTCAATGCTAGGTTGAACGACTCAAAATTCACTCTGTTCTCAGCAAACTCTCATTCAATTTCGCTCAAGGAATAAATCTAGTCAATACCCCCTTTACTTAGAATGATAGGATTCATTCAAACGAGGAGAAATCATGCCAGCTGTTACCGCGGAAACCCTTACCCTTCCCAAACTTGAGCCTGCAACCGGTCGCTCTCGCTTGGTCAAATCTGTAACCCGCGGGCCGCAGGCATACGAAGGCGAAGGATTTCCGGTGACCCGAGCATTTGCCGGTGTTCCGTATACCGACCTTGACCCGTTTATTCACATGGATCAAATGGGTGAAGTTGAATATGCGCCCCTCGAACCAAAGGGAACCGCCTGGCACCCCCACCGTGGCTTTGAAACCTTTACCTACATGATTGACGGCACTTTTCAACATCAAGACAATCACGGTGGCGGCGGCATCATTCAAGATGGAGCGACCCAATACATGACAGCGGGAGCCGGCGTGCTGCACATCGAGACTCCCCCGGAAGCGCTAGTAATGTCTGGCGGCATCTTTCACGGCATTCAGCTCTGGATCAACCTGCCGGCCGCTAAGAAAATGATCAACCCGGCATACCAAAACCTCGAAGGGCAAGATGTAAAGCTGGTTTCGAGCCAGGATGGCGGAGCACTTATTCGCGTGCTTGCCGGTGACATCGGTGGCCACATCGGCCCGGGTAAGTCCCAGACCCCAATGGCCGTCGCACACATCACTCTGGCCCCGGGAGCATCGGTTTCTATGCCCTGGGATCCGATGTTCAACGCACTTGCCTACACTCTGGCCGGAAGCGGAACCGTGGGCGAGGCGAGTCAAGGCGGCAAGACTGCACCTATTTCTACAGGTTCGCTCGCTGTGTTTGGTGCCGGAGATCGCATCGTGATCACCGCAGACCAAGTTCAAGACTCGCGCCATAACGCACTCGAAATATTTCTACTCGGTGGTCGACCAATTCGCGAAACCGTTGTGGCATATGGCCCATTTGTCATGAACGATAAGGCTGGTGTCATTCAAGCCATGGAAGATTTCCAGTATGGTCGCTTTGGCCAAATTCCGGACGACGCGATTCAACCATTCCACGGTCGCCAGTAACCTGAAACCATGCTGCTCGAGCCTCGAACGGTCAAACTGACCACACGAACAGGAATCGACATTCGTCGAACTCTACCGAACGCGCGCAAGAGAACAATCGGTGCCTGGTGCTTTGTAGATCACTTTGGACCGACCACTCAAGACGAATCTATGGTGGTCGCAGCGCACCCTCACTCGGGTCTGCAGACGGCGACCTGGCTATTCGAAGGCGAAGTTGAGCATCGCGACAGCCTTGGCACAGTTCAACAGATTCGCCCCGGTCAATTGAACTTGATGACCGCAGGTCGAGGCATAGCCCATAGCGAGTTAGGGCTTCAACCCGGCAGCAGCCTGCATGCGGTTCAGCTTTGGATTGTCTTGCCAGAGTCGGCTCGCCACAACGTAGCAAGCTTCCAACAAGTCACCGAAGTTCCTAAATTCGCGTTTGGGGACATTGCCGTAAGCCTCTTCGCTGGGGCTCTTGGTGGGCACGAATCACCGGCAACCATTTACAGCGATTTACTTGGTGCCGAACTCCGAATTCCTGGCGGAATCACTGGCACAATCCCGGTGAATTCGGAACACGAGCATGGAATCCTGATCGTCTCTGGAGCTGCGACGGTGACTGGCGAATTCACTCCCGCCGACAGCATTCAATATCTGGCACCGGGTGTATCAGAGATAAAAGTTGAGGCGCTGGGCGATGAACCGCTCCTGGCTATTCTGCTCGGCGGCGAACCCTTCGACGAAGAAATAGTCATGTGGTGGAATTTCATCGAGCGAAGTCACGAAGAGATTGTGGCGGCCCGCGATGAATGGAACGCGCGCGGCCCAAGGTTCGGCAAGTTCGAAGATCAAATCGGCGGGTGGACGCCGGCCCCCGAACTCCCCAACCTCATACTCCGACCCCGCAAAGATCAGTAATTTGGTGCCTCTAGTGGGACTCGAACCCCGCCCCATCTTCGATGGGGACCCCAAGTGTGTGTTCTCGCCCACAGATCCAAAAAATTAGACCCCCAAATGGGGGTCAAATTTTTTGGTGCCTCTAGTGGGACTCGAACCCACACTGTAGCGATTTTAAGTCGCCCGTCTCTGCCATTGGACTATAGAGGCTAATGAAAAAGGGCACCTAGTTTCC
>JBEGKM010000068.1:0-5712 GCA_041184065.1 Actinomycetota bacterium | reverse complement strand
TCAACGGTCGCTGGTGAAAGCTCTTCGGCAATTAGAACAACTGGCTTAGTCATTGCTACATCCTCGTGGTTTGTGGGTGCCGAGATTCGGCAACGGAAATCAGTTTAGAACCCATGTTGGTAAAAATCGACCTAGTAATTTTCAATAAACAGCACTTACAATAAGCCCTATGAAAGTTGCTGCCGCAAAGTTATCTCCCCTGCTTAAAAGCGATGCCCAGGGCCTGATTTTGGCCGAACTTTTCATGAATCCGAACGAACTTTTTTCGATCAGCCACCTTGCCGAATTTGCTGGAACCAGCCTGCCAACCGCGATGCGCGAGGTCGATCGCCTGCTCGATGGTCAACTGGTAATTCAAAAGACCTCGGGCAGGGCCAGGTTCATCCAGGCAAACAAAGAGCACCTGCTGTTTGATTCGGTGAGCCAGATTGTGGCTTTCAGTTATGGCCCGGCGGCCGTATTGCCACCGCTATTGGTTGGCCTAGACGGCATCGAACATGCTTTTCTCTTCGGGGTTTGGGCCGCAAGACTCTCTCGCCAAACAGCGGCTGCACCCAAAGAAGTTGACCTGCTGCTTATCGGCAACGTCAGCCGCATCGAGGCCTCGAGGGCAGCTGCCAGGGCCGAAGACCTGCTCGGTCGCGAGGTCAACGTGCAGTTCGCCTCAGCCCTCGAATGGCAGCGCGGTGAATCAGACTTTGTGCGTGAGATAAAGAAGAACCCACTGGTCGAACTTCAACTGATCGCATAAGAAAAACCCCGCACCTTTCGATGCGGGGTTTTCTACGATCCTTGAGGAACCAGCTCGGATTAGCGAGCTGCGTTGCCTTCCTGGTAGTCGTCTGAGTTCTTGATCCATGAGAACAGCTTGCGCAGGGTGCGGCCAACTGCCTCGATTGGGTGAGCCTCGCCCTTGGCGCGTAGCGCTAGGAACTCTGGAGCACCTGCATCCTGGTCGGCAACGAAACGACGAGCAAAGGTGCCATCCTGGATGTCGGTTAGAACATCACGCATGCGGTCCTTTACATCTGGGCCAATGACGCGTGGGCCTGAGATGTAGTCACCGTACTCAGCGGTGTCAGAAACTGACCAACGCTGCTTTGCAATGCCACCCTCGTACATAAGGTCAACGATGAGCTTTAGCTCGTGAAGAACCTCGAAGTAAGCAACCTCAGGCTGGTAACCAGCTTCGGTTAGGGTCTCGAAACCGTACTGGATTAGCTGTGAAGCGCCACCACATAGAACAGCCTGCTCACCGAACAAGTCGGTCTCGGTCTCTTCTGAGAAAGTGGTCTTGATGGTGCCCGCACGGGTTCCACCGATTGCCTTCGAGTATGAAAGACCTAGGTCGAATGCGTTTCCGGTTGCGTCCTGGTGAACTGCGATTAGGTTTGGAACACCACGACCGCCTTCGTACTCGCGACGAACCAAGTGGCCTGGGCCCTTTGGAGCAACGAGGAACACGTCAACGCCCTCTGGAGCGGTGATGTAGCCGTAGCGGATCGCGAAACCGTGACCGAAAACAAGTGCCTTGCCCGCTGAAAGGTTTGGCTCGATGTCCTGGTTGTATAGGTCGCGCTGGCGTGGGTCTGGTGCAAGAACGACGATTACGTCTGCCCAAGCCGAAGCCTCAGCTGGAGTTAGCACCTTTAGGCCAGCCTCTTCAGCCTTTGCCTTTGACTTTGAGGTCGCAGGAAGACCTACTACTACGTCTACGCCTGAGTCCTTCAGGTTTAGCGAGTGAGCGTGACCCTGTGAGCCGTAACCAAGAACTGCAACTTTGCGACCCTGAATGATCGAAAGGTCTGCATCCTTGTCATAAAAGATTTCAGCCACTTTGTATCTCCTTGTTTTCTTTATTTAGAAAGCGATTTGGTTTTTGTTGGTTCTACCGAATGAGAAAACCCATTCGAAGCTTTTACTTGAGCACCTTTTCGGTGATTGATTTCGAGCCGCGGCCCATAGCCAAGACACCCGACTGCACCAATTCTTTGATGCCGAAAGGTTCGAGAACTTTGATGAAGGCTGCGCACTTTGCAGTGTCGCCGGTGACCTCGATGATCAGTGCATCGCTCACAACGTCGATAACGCGCGCACGGAACAAGGTTACTGCCTCGAGCACTGCAGAGCGAGTTGTTGCGTCGGTTTTGACCTTGATCAACATGTGGTCTCGCTGCACTGCCTGGTCGGCCTCAAGCTCAACGATCTTGATTACGTTGATTAACTTGTTCAACTGCTTGGTGACCTGCTCGAGCGGTGCGCCCTCAACATTGACCACAACGGTCATGCGCGAAAGACCCTCAACCTCGCTGGTGCCAACCGCAAGTGATTCAATGTTGAACCCACGGCGCGCAAACAATGCTGCAACGCGGGTCAAGATTCCAGGCTTGTCCTCTACTACGAGTGAAAGTACGTGCTTTGACATTTTCTACTCCACTCCATCCCAGACCGGCGCCGCATCGCGGGCGTATTGAACCTCATCGTTGGTTAGACCAGCGGCAACCATTGGCCAAACCATGGCATCGCGGCTAACAATGAAGTCGATAACCACTGGGCGGTCGTTGGTTTCTAGGGCCAACTTGATTGCCTTGTCGATGTCTTCTTCTTTTTCAACGCGGATGGCCAGGCAGCCGTAGGCATCAGCCAACTTGACGAAGTCAGGAATCATGATGGTGTCGGTGCCGGTGTTTAGATCGGTGTTTGAGTAGCGCTCGTTGTAGAACAGGGTCTGCCACTGACGAACCATGCCAAGCGAAGAGTTGTTGATGATCGCAACCTTGATTGGAATGTTGTTGATGGCACAGGTAGCCAACTCTTGGTTGGTCATCTGGAAACAGCCGTCGCCGTCGATTGCCCAAACAGTGCGATCTGGCTGACCAACCTTGGCGCCCATTGCTGCAGGAACCGAGTAACCCATGGTGCCGGCACCACCCGAGTTGAGCCAGGCGTTTGGACGCTCATACTTGATGAACTGTGCAGACCACATTTGGTGCTGACCCACGCCAGCGGCATAAATGGCCTCTGGGCCAGATAGCTCGCCAATTCGGGTAATCACGTGCTGCGGTGAAAGCTTGCCGTCGTTTGCCGAGGTGTAGCCAAGCGGGTAGCGCTCGAGCAGGCCGTTTAGGAACACCCACCAGTCGGCAATGTCTAGATCGCCCTTGCCAATGGTGGCCTTGAGCTCTTGGTTCAGCTCTTCGATTACCTCGCGGGCATCGCCAACGATCGGCACATCAGCAAAACGAATCTTGCCAATTTCGGCAGGGTCGATGTCAACGTGAATAACCTTGGCGCCGGTTGCAAAGCCCTTTACGTCACCGGTAACGCGGTCGTCGAAACGAGCACCCAGCGTGATCAGCAGGTCGCTCTTTTGTAAAGCGGTAACCGCAGGAACGGTTCCGTGCATTCCGGGCATACCTAGGTTTTGCTTGTGTGAATCTGGGAACGCGCCGCGGGCCATCAAAGTGGTAACCACCGGTGCGCCGATTAGCTCGGCAAGCTTGAACAGCTCTTTGTGTGCGCCAGCGCGAACCACGCCGCCACCAACATAAAGAACTGGGCGCTTAGCCTCTTTGATTAGCGCAGCTGCGGCCTGAATCTGCTTGCCGTGAGGCTTGGTGACCGGCTTGTAGCCAGGCAGGTCAACCTTTGGCGGCCAAATAAACTCTGCCTTGCCCTGCTGGGCGTCCTTGGTTACGTCAACCAAAACCGGGCCAGGTCGGCCGGTGGTGGCGATCATTACGGCAGCTGCCATAACCTCTGGGATGTCTTCTGGGCGAGTGACCAAGAACGAGTGTTTGGTGATTGGCATCGTGATGCCGACGATGTCTGCCTCTTGAAAAGCATCGGTGCCGATCAGCTTTGAGCCGACCTGTCCGGTGATTGCCAAAAGCGGCACCGAGTCCATGTAGGCGTCGGCGATTGCCGTGACCAGGTTGGTTGCCCCTGGGCCCGAGGTGGCGATGCAAACACCTAGCTTGCCCGATGCCGACGCATAGCCTTCGGCTGCGTGACCGGCGCCCTGTTCGTGACGAACCAAAATGTGGCGAATCTTTTTTGAATCCATCAATGGGTCATAGGTAGGCAAAATTGCACCACCGGGTAAACCAAAGATGTCTTCGATACCGAGCATCTCCAGGCTGCGAACAATCGCCTGGGCTCCGGTAAGGACCTCGTTAGTCATTGAATACTTCTCTCGTTAGCTTTTGCGTGCAAGAACCAAGTGACTCTTGCTTGAGCGAATTAGCCGCAGTACGCGCCCTCTGCTGCAGAGTGCACTAGCTTCGAATATTTCGCGAGAACGCCGCGGGTGTAACGCGGTGGAAGAGGCTGCCAATCTTGCTTGCGTGCAGCCAACTCTTCAGGCTCAACGAGTAGTTCGAGCGATCGAGAAGCGATGTCGACTCGAATTAAGTCTCCATCGCGAACCAGAGCAATTGGTCCACCATCGGTGGCCTCTGGTGCAATGTGTCCGATGCAAAGGCCGGTTGTGCCGCCTGAGAATCGTCCGTCAGTCAATAGTAGAACATCCTTGCCCAAACCTGCACCCTTAATGGCTGCGGTGATGGCAAGCATCTCGCGCATGCCAGGGCCACCCTTAGGGCCCTCGTAGCGAATTACCACTACGTCACCCGCCGAGATCTTGCCTTCGGTCAGGGCATCCATGGCCTCGCGCTCACGCTCGAATACGCGGGCCGGGCCAGTGAATTCTTCTAGGTCGAAGCCAGCGGTCTTGACCACCGCGCCGTCTGGAGCCATCGAACCACGCAAGATGGCAATGCCGCCGGTCTTGTGAATTGGGTTGTTGATGGCACGGATAATTTTGCCATCCGGGTCTGGTGTGTTTACCGAAGCCAGGTTCTCGGCAACAGTCTTGCCGGTAACGGTTAGTGCGTCACCGTGCAGCAAACCTGCATCGAGCAGCGCCTTCATCATCACCGGAACGCCACCAATTCGGTCGACGTCGGTCATCACATATTGACCGAAAGGCTTTAGGTCGCCAAGGTGTGGCACCTTGTCGGCAATGCGGTTAAAGTCGTCGAGGGTTAGGTCAACCTCGGCCTCGCGGGCGATTGCCAAGAGATGAAGAACGGCATTGGTTGAACCACCAAAGGCAACGGTTACGGCGATGGCGTTCTCGAATGCCTTCTTGGTCAAAATGTCGCGAGCGGTAATGCCGAGGCGAAGAAGGTTAACTACTGCCTCGCCCGAGCGGTGTGCCCAGTTGTCGCGGCGACGGTCGGCAGCCGGCGGGGCGGCCGAACCAGGCAAGCTCATGCCAAGGGCCTCTGCAGCAGAGGCCATGGTGTTTGCGGTGTACATGCCACCGCAAGCGCCTTCGCCCGGGCAGATTGCCTTCTCGATGCGAGACAGGTCTTCTTCAGACATCTTGCCCGCCTTGCACGCACCAACGGCCTCGAAGGCATCGATGATGGTGACTTGCTTCTCGCTGCCATCTTCGAGCTTCACCCAGCCAGGCATGATCGAACCGGCATACAAGAACACCGATGAAAGGTCTAGGCGGGCTGCTGCCATGAGCATGCCCGGAAGTGACTTGTCGCAGCCAGCTAGAAGAACAGAGCCGTCTAGGCGCTCGGCCTGCATGACTACCTCTACAGAGTCGGCGATGACCTCTCGCGAAACCAATGAGAAGTGCATGCCTTCGTGACCCATAGAAATGCCGTCAGAAACGGAAATGGTGCCAAATTCGAG
>JBEGKM010000067.1:0-5725 GCA_041184065.1 Actinomycetota bacterium | reverse complement strand
TGATAGCACAACCACGCGACTAACCGGGTGGTTCATTAGCTCTTCAAGTGGGGTCTCGATGTTTTGGTCGCCGAGGGCGTAGGTAGGAAAGGCGCGGTGAAAGCGGTATGAACCATCGATGTCTTCGACGGCAAAGTGGGCATCTGGCAGTGCGGTGACCAACTGACCAAGAACCTCGCGCGGGTCGAAGGTGATGACTTCGTGAGGCTTATAGCCGCGTGGGTGTTGGTGATCGACCTCGATTGTGACTGCGCCGTTTGAGCAAACGCTGTAGCCGTGGCGAATGCCCACCTCGCGCACGATCGGAATCGCGTTTGCTGCGCTTCGACCGGTGGCAATGATGATCTCGTGACCGAGGGCTCGAACGCGCTCAACCTCTTCGACAACCTTTGGCGAAAGATAACCGTCGTCGTGAACCATGGTGCCATCAATGTCGATGGCAATCAGCCAGCGGTCATCGCCCTGCACGGGCTTGTTAGGCACAGAATTCATGCGGGTTTATTTGCCAGCCTTTGGGTGAATGATCTGCTGACCGCCAAGGTATGGGCGCAGGGCCTCGGGAATTAGAACCGAACCGTCTTCTTGCTGGTGGGTCTCGAGAATGGCGACCAACCAGCGGGTGGTGGCAAGCGTGCCGTTTAGGGTGGCTGCGGTTTGAGTTTTGCCGTTTTCATCGCGGAATCGCACGTTTAGGCGACGAGCCTGGTAGGTGGTGCAGTTCGACGAGCTGGTTAGCTCGCGGTAGGTCTGCTGTGATGGAACCCAGGCTTCTGAGTCATATTTGCGGGCTGCCGATGAACCTAGGTCGCCGGCTGCCGTGTCGATGACTCGGTAGGCCAGGCCGCAAGCTTGAAGCATCTCTTCTTCGAGGGCGAGAAGCTTGAGGTGCTCTTGTTCTGCGTGCGCCGGGTTGATGTAGCTAAACATTTCGAGCTTGTTGAACTGGTGAACGCGCAGAATGCCGCGGGTATCGCGGCCGGCAGAGCCAGCCTCGCGGCGATAGCAGGTTGACCAACCGGCATAGCGAAGTGGCCCGTTTGAAAGGTCGATGATTTCGTCGCGGTGGTATCCGGCGAGCGCAACCTCTGATGTGCCGGTTAGGTATAGGTCATCAGCTGGTAGGTAGTAAATCTCGTCTGAGTGCTCGCCCAAGAAACCGGTGCCAGCCATAACCTCTGGGCGAACCAGGGTTGGTGTGATTAGTGCGGTGAACTCGTGCTTGCTAGCGAGGTCTAGGGCCATGTTCATGATGGCTAGCTCGAGGCGCGCGCCCCAACCCTTCAAGAAATAGAAGCGTGAGCCAGAGACCTTTACACCGCGTTCAATGTCGATGATGTCGAGCAGCTCGCCAAGCGCAACGTGATCGCGTGGCTCAAAATCAAACTTGGCCTTGGTGCCAACTTCGCGCAAAACCTTGAAGTTCTCTTCGCCACCCGAAGGAATGCCCTCGATGACTACGTTTTCGATCTTCCAGATGATCTCGTTGAGGCGAACCTCGGCGGCGTTGGCGATTTCGAGAGCGGCCTTGACCTTTTCGGCAAGCACCTGGCCGGCAGCAATTAGCGCCGGGCGATCCTCTTTAGAGGCTGCTCCAACCAACTTGGCCGCAGCGTTTTGCTCGGCACGAAGAGATTCATATTCTTGAAGGGTTTTGCGCCAGGTAACATCGGCCGCAACGGCCTCATCAACGATCGATTCATCGTTGCCGCGAGCTCGCTGCGAAGCCTTGATGGCCTCTGGGTTTTCTCTAAGAAGGTTGCTGTCAATCACGGTTCAAGCCTACCCGAGGGCCACTAGTCAAGCGGAGTAAGGCGATCGCTGATCCACGCCGCGATCTGCTCGAGAGTTAACTCATCGGTGGCCACGGCAAGGATGAATTCGAAGGCCTCTCGTTGTGCGGAAACTATGAGAAAGCCATTCAATTCCACAAAGTTGTTGAGCAGGAACCATGAGGACCGCTTGTTTCCGTCGACCAGAGCGTGGTTCTTAACCACTGAGTGCATCAAAGCCGCAGCCTTTAATTCCAAGGTTGGATAGGCGTCTTCACCAAAAACACTCGCTCTTGGCCTCGAGAGTGCACCTTCGAGCAAACCTATGTCTCTGACTACAAAACCCACGCGAGTGAGTTGCTTGACCGAGGTTTCGAGCTCTAAGTACTTCACTAGGCGTCAGCGAGTAGTCGCAGCAATTCTGCATCGCGTTCAAGAACGCGATCAAAAGCACGTTTGGCGACCTCAGACTGGAGTTGGCGCTCGGCTAGCTCTTGGATTGCCTGAGTGACAACCTGTTGCTTCGAAAGTCGAAGTTCGTCTGCAAGTGCATCAAGTTTTGCGTCTTGTTCTGCGGTGAGTCTTAGTGTCATAGCCATACCGTAATGGTAGCAAAGTGGTATCACTTTGTGAATGATGAATTTTGTGGATAACTTGCTTAGGCTGAACACATGAAATTCGGCGGGGGCACGCAGGCGGCAAAGGCGGGGGCAAAGCGCATTGCCGTGATCTATTACCCCGGCCGAGTTGATCGAAAAAAGTTGGCCGCTGCCGTTGACCTTGCCTCGAACAAGCTCGACTTTGAGCCAACCCTTTGGCTGCCGACCTCGGCTGATGAGCCAGGCGGCGAACAGGCGCTTCGGGCAATTGCCCAAGGCGCAACCCACCTTTTAGTAGTGGGCGGCGATGGCACCGCCCGAGAGGTTTTTGAGGCAATCTCGCACGCTGGTGTTAGCGAACGCGCAACGGTTGGCATTGTGCCCGGTGGCACCGGCAACGTGCTCGCTCGACACCTGCAGATTGACCTAAACGATATGCGTTCAGCGGTAGATCGAGCAATCACCGGCATTCGACACCCGATTGACCTTGGCCTTGCCCGCATTATTTTCGAAGATGGCACGCGGGCAGAAAAATACTTTTCGGTAATGGCCGGCATGGGCCTCGATGCCAAAATCATGCAAAAGACCGACCCAAAACTGAAAAAGGCCTTCGGTTGGGTGGCCTACATTGATGGCGGCCTAAAGGCGCTGCCCACCATTTTTGAGCGCATGTCGGTTTCGGTCGACAGCCGCGAGGCCCGCCGACTAAAAGTCGTGACCATAATCGTTGGCAATGTGGGTTGGTTGCCTGGCAACATCACCCTGATGCCAAGTGCTGCTCTCGATGACGGCCTATTGGATGTTGCCGTGGTTGGCCCGAGACGATTTTGGAATTGGATCGACTTTTGGGGTCGAGTGACCTTTTTGCAGGCGATTCGCGAGAACCGACAGGTTAGGCATTTGATGGATGCCACCGCAAACGTGAAGACCCTTGAAAACCTGAGCGGCAAGAAGATTCGCATCACACCAGAACAGCCGGTCTACATTCAGCTCGATGGAGACCCAATGGGCAAAGTGCTTGAAGTCGAATTTGAAGTTCAGCCCCGAGCCGTGACTATTCGCAGTTAGAGGCTCTTGAACCAAGCTTCGGCAGCGCCGAACTCGGGGTTTGAATTATTGCCCTCGTGAACCGACTTTTGCTTGTCGGCGCGAGGGTATGAACCCAAGAACAAAACATTTGGGCTAAAGCGGTGCAAGCCCTTGAGTGCCTCGGCAACTGCGGCATCGCTAATGTGACCCTGAGCATCGATGTTGAATCGATAGCGGCCAAGGCGATCACCGATGGGTCGAGACTCGATGCGCGAAAGGTTGACCCCTCGAGTCGCGAATTGCTCAAGAAGTTCTAGCAATGCGCCCGGGCGATCGCTTGGCAGTTCGACAATAACCGAGGTTTTGTCACGGCCGGTTGCCGCCGGTTTTCCCGATTTGCCAACCGTCGAGCCGGCAAGCCCAATCTGAATAAAGCGGGTCTGGGCGTGCTTATTGTCGCCGATGTTTTTGGCGAGCACCTTTAGCTTGTAGTGCTTGGTGATTGTCGAGGCCGCAATGGCAGCGTCGGCCAAAGCGCCACCCTCAACCAAAAGGCCAGCCGCAGCGGCCGCAGTCGAAGGGGTTGGCAAGTATGCGTGCGCACCGATGTTCTCGGTCACCCACTTAGTGGTCTGGGCATAGGCAACCGGGTGGGTTGCAATTGTGGCGACATCCTTGATTGAAACACCCGCTGGGGCAACCAGGTCAAAAGTGATTGGCACCAAATATTCACCGAAGATGCGAATGTTCTCGGTTGCGGCGAGCGCGTCAAGGGTTGCCGAAACGCCACCCTCGATTGAGTTTTCAACCGGAATCACTCCGCGAACGGCTCGACCCGAAATCACATCGTTGATCACATCTTGCACGTTTGCGGCCGGGTGCCAGATAGCGCCCTTGGCCTCAGCAACCTGGGCAAGCGCAAGCTCGGTAAAGGTGCCCACTGGCCCGAGGAACGAGTAGGTCTTCTTTGCTGAACTGTTACGAGATGCGGGTGACATAGATAAAGGTTAAGGCGAAAATAGACAGATGAGCGAACGCGCGGGCCAAAAGGCACAAGAAATTGATCTAGTCAACATCGATAAATTGATTGATGCCTACTTTGAAATTCACCCCGATGTGACCACCGCCGAACAAAAGGTTACCTTTGGCACCAGCGGTCACCGCGGCACTTCGCTCAACGGCAGCTTTAACGAAGACCACATAGCCGCAATCACCCAGGCGATTGTTGAATATCGCGAGCGCGAAAACATTCACGGCCCGATTTATGTTGGCAAAGACACCCACGCGCTCTCGGGCCCTGCCGAAATCACGGCTCTCGAGGTGCTTGCCGGCAACGGTGTGATCAGCATGGTCGATGCCGAAGGTCGCTATGTGCCAACCCCAGCGGTTTCGGTTGCAATCATCAACCACAACGAGGGCAAGCACGCTGGCGATCGCACACTGGCCGACGGCCTGGTTATTACCCCAAGCCACAACCCGCCAACCGACGGCGGCTTTAAGTACAACCCTCCTCACGGCGGGCCAGCCGATTCAGATGCAACCAACTGGATAGCCGCTCGGGCAAACGAGATCATCCTTGGCGGTCTTAGAGAGGTTAAGCGCGCCAACCCGGCACCAACCAAGTTTCACTTTCGCGACAACTATGTGTCGCAGCTTGCCGATGTTTTGAACCTAGATGCGATTCGCGACTCAGGGGTTTCGATTGGTGCCGACCCAATGGGCGGTGCCTCGGTTGATTATTGGGGCGCAATTGGCGAGCGCTTTGCGCTGAACCTGACGGTAGTAAACCCGAACGTCGATTTTCAGTTTGGCTTTATGAACCTTGACTGGGATGGCAAGATTCGAATGGACTGCTCGAGCCCGCACGCGATGGCCTCGCTAATTGAGAATCGTGCGCGCTTTGATATTTCGACCGGCAACGATGCCGATGCCGACCGCCACGGAATTGTGACCCGCGACGGCGGGCTAATGAACCCAAACCACTTCTTGGCCGTTGGCATTGACTATTTGTTTAGCCACCGACCGGGCTGGGCTAGCGATGCCGCCGTTGGAAAGACCATGGTTTCGAGTTCGATCATCAACCGCGTGGTCGCAAACCTTGGTCGCCGCTTGATCGAGGTGCCGGTTGGCTTTAAGTGGTTTGTGCCTGGCCTGATTGATGGCTCGGTTGGCTTTGGTGGCGAAGAATCTGCAGGTGCATCGTTTCTGCGCCTCGACGGCAAAGCCTGGTCGACCGACAAAGACGGTCTGATTCTTGCGCTGTTGGCGGCCGAAATTACCGCGGTTACCGGCAAGACGCCTTCGCAGCACTATGCAGATTTAACGGCC
>JBEGKM010000066.1:0-5827 GCA_041184065.1 Actinomycetota bacterium | reverse complement strand
GTTTGGCAACTTAAGCGCCGGGGTCACGTGGTGCGCACGTGGGCCGTTTGGCTGGTTGACAGTTACATCGGCTAACCAAGACAAAATCTTGGTGCCACGGTCCTGAGAAGGCTTCGCGGTGAAAAGTTCTGGGTGTTCGTCAATGAACGAGGTGCTTAGGTCACCAGTTTCGAAGATTGGGTCAGCAAGCACTGCCTGCAAGAAAGCAATGTTTGTTGAAACACCACGGATGCGGAATTCGGCGAGCGCACGCTTTGCACGGGTAACAGCCGACTTGAAGTCGCGACCGGTTGCAATTAGCTTGACCAACATTGAGTCGAAGTGTGGGCTGACCTCGGCACCGGTAGACACGGTTCCGCCATCGAGACGGATTCCGGCACCACCTGGCGAACGGTAGGTGGTGATTTTGCCGGTATCTGGTCGGAAGTTAGCGGCCGGGTCTTCGGTGGTGATACGACACTGAACTGCGAATCCGTGCATCTGGATCTTGTCTTGGGTGAGACCTAGTTCCGGCAGGCTTTCGCCGGCAGCGATGCGCATCTGGCTCTGAACCAAGTCGACATCGGTGATCTCTTCCGAGACGGTGTGCTCAACCTGAATACGAGGGTTCATCTCGATGAAAACATGCTTGCCAGCATTTGCGCCTACTGTGTCGATCAAGAACTCGACGGTGCCGGCATTCTGGTAGCCAATTTGCTGGGCAAACGAGACGGCATCTCGGTATAGGGTCTGGCGCAGCTCTTCGGTGATTAGAGGTGCAGGAGCGATCTCGACAACCTTCTGGTTGCGGCGCTGAATCGAGCAGTCGCGCTCGAATAGATGAACCACATTGCCCTGAGTGTCGGCAAGAATCTGAACTTCGATGTGGCGAGGGCGAATTACCGCCTGCTCCAAGAACACGCGAGGGTCACCAAACGCACTTTCGGCCTCTCGAGAAGCCTCGATGAGTGCCGCACGCAAGTCCGCAGCCTCAGCTACGCGGCGCATGCCTCGGCCACCACCGCCGGCGACCGCCTTCACAAAGATCGGGAATCCAATTGCCTCGGCCTGACCGACAAGTTCATCAACGTTTGCCGAAGAAGGCGTCGACTTCAGCACAGGCACGCCAGCGCGAATAGCGGCTTCCTTTGCGATGACCTTATTACCTGCCATTTCGAGAACGTCAGATGACGGACCGATGAAGGTGATGCCATTTGCTTTAGCAGCTTCTGCAAGCTCTGGGTTTTCAGACAAGAAGCCATAGCCAGGATAAATGGCGTCTGCGCCAGATTCCTTAGCTACACGAATGATTTCACTTACATCGAGGTAAGCGCGAACCGGGTGCCCCACGGTTCCAATCTGGTAGGCCTCATCCGCCTTTAGACGGTGAGTTGAGTTGCGGTCCTCGTAAGGAAAGACAGCTACGGTCTTTGCGCCAAGCTCATAGGCAGCTCGGAATGCGCGAACTGCAATTTCGCCACGGTTGGCGACCAGAATCTTCTTGAACATTGGTTCCTCAAGCGTCGTATGGGCGAACATGAAATTACGGTGACCTGAATAAAAAGGTAGCCTATTCGGGTGCATGTACTTAGCGTCAGCTCCCTAAAGGGAGGAGTCGGCAAGACAACCGTTGCTCTAGGTTTGGCTTCTGCCGCATATGCTCGCGGTCTACGCACGCTGGTGGTAGACCTCGACCCTCAGTGCGATGCATCAACTGGCCTAGGTGCTTTCGGGGGTTCAACAAAAAACGTTGCCGATGTTTTGTCTTCGCCCCGGCACGCCGTTGTGCATGAGTCAATCGTAGCGAGTAGTTGGGGCAAAGTTCAGTCTGGTCACATAGATGTAATGTTGGGCAGCCCGAAAACTTTGAATTTTGACCACCCAAACCCAACCCTGCGAGATCTTTGGCGACTCGAAGAGGCCCTTAGCATTGTTGAGCGCAACTATGACCTGGTGCTGATCGACACTCCCCCTTCGATCAATGGCTTGACTAGAACCGGATGGGTAGCCAGCGACCGGATTCTAATTGTGTCGGAGCCATCAATTTTCTCGGTGGTTGCCGCCGACCGCGCGTTGAAGGCCATCAACGAGTTGCGAAAAGGGCTGACTCCTCGATTGAGGGCCCTGGGGGTGATCATCAATCGTGTGCGACCGGGTTCGCAGGAACACGACTTCAGAATCGGTGAACTAAAGAACCTCTTTCAGGGCGAGTTCCTGACCTCAATGCTCGAAGAAAAAGCCACCGTGCAGCAGGCTCAAGGAGCCGGCCGGCCGATACACACCTGGCCAGGCGACAGCGCGGCTCAGGTAGCCCAGGTCTTTGATCAGATTCTCGATGCTGCATACGAATCGTTTGCGATTGTCGATGAAAGCAGAAACTCCAAGAAAGAGCGTCGATTTGGCCGTTTCAGCCGCATTTTGCGCGGCAAGCAAATTGATAAAGACCTAGAAACCGGTCCGGCTAACGCCTAGAAGAAACTAAACGGCCTTGCGAGTGTTGCGACGAGCTGCAAGTTCGTCCACATCGTCAATGTGGTTTTCTTTCATGTTGATCAAGCTAGCCTCAACTTCGCGAAGCACACGACCAACGGCAATACCAAAGACACCCTGACCTCGACCGAGGAGGTCCATCACTTCGTCTTGGGTGGTGCAAAGGTAAACGCGCGCGCCGTCAGACATCAGCGTGATGGTTGCAAGATCATTAATGCCCGCAGCACGCAGCTGGTCAACGGCGATGCGAATCTGCTGAAGTGAAACTCCCGTGTCTAGGAGGCGCTTAACTAGCTTTAAGACCAAGATGTCGCGAAACGCGTAAAGTCTTTGCGAACCCGAGCCGGCTGCCCCACGAACGCTTGGCTGAACTAAACCGGTGCGATCCCAGTAGTCAAGTTGGCGGTAACTGATTCCGCAAGCGGCAGCTGCCGAAGTTCCTCGATAGCCGACTTTTGGGTCTACCGAAGGCAGCCCATCGGTGAAGAGCATGTCCTGAGAGTAGGCGCCCATGTTGTCTGATTCTGACGCTGACATCTAGGCTCCTTCCCTGCTGCTCTAACGTTCAAGTTCAGGTTTAATTGTTGCCCCTACGTGTCGCATCCGCGGGTTAATTTTCCGCTTCGGCGTGTCGCCAGTTCTGGCGCGGTTTTGCTAGTCGTCGAGTTTCGAAATTGCTGCTCGCATGAGCTCGCTGCGGATGGCCGAGAACTGATTTTCGATTTCTGCGGCGTAGTGAGCAGCCCGTGAACGGCTCGAGGTGTCATTTTTGCCCAAAACTGGAGCAACTACGCCCTCGATGATGCCGATTTCGCGGTCGGTCGACGCCTTGAGGCCACGAAGGTGACGAGGTTGAATGCCGAAACGCTGCAGGTGAACAACTGCTCGAGCAATCTCGAGGGCGGCAAGGTCGAATGGCTCTTCCCCGAGCAACGACACATCCTGGGCCTCAGAAATCAAGGCGTCGGTGATGGCGGTCTCTGCGATTAGCTCAATTCGGCTAAAACGCTTGCCCTTGGCTTGACGCAAGTGTGCGGTATTAACCGAGGTCACTCCCGGAAGAGTTGGCTGCTTGCCCTCATCTAGGTCGGCAAGATAAGCACGAATGACCTTTAGTGGCAAATACTGGTCACGCTGCAACTCAAGGATGATGCGAATTCGCTCAACGTCTAAGTCGGTAAATTTGCGATAGCCAGAATCGGTTCGCTGAGGCGTGACCAACCCCTGCTCTTCTAGAAAGCGCAGCTTTGACGGGGTGAGATCAGGAAAATCTGGATTCAGGACTGATAGAACCTGACCAATGTTGAATAGCTTTACTGCGCGAGCTGTGAATAGCTTGGCAGCAGCGTTAGCCGCCACTAGTTGCCCGCCGAAAGGTCGGCGCGTGAAGCGAAGAAGGTCAGGCGGAATTTGCCAACCTGGACTTCGCAGCCATCGCGCAACTCGGCGATGTCGATTCGAACACCGTCAAAGTAAGTTCCGTTGAGAGAAGCCAAGTCTTTGACCACAAATTTGGTGCCCCGGCGAATGAACTCTGCATGGCGACGAGAAACGGTTACATCGTCTAAGAAGATGTCGGCATTGGGGTGACGGCCAACCGAAGTTGATTCTTGATCTAATAGAAAACGAGAGCCGGCATTTGGGCCTCGCTTGGCAATCAATAGACCCGAACCAGAAGGCAACGAATCAATTGCATCTTGGTCTTCAGGGTCGAGAGTGGCACCAGATTCGGCCAAAAGATCTTCAGAGAAACGCATGGTCGACGAGACCTCGTCGGACGAGCCCCCAAAGCCCAACTCTGCTGATTCCATGATTTTTACTCCCTGTTCCCCATAGCCTACTTCACCGCGAGGGTGCTACTTTTCACTACATCTCGCACCTGGCGAAGGTAGACAATTCCAGCCCACCAGTAAAGGCCCACTCCCCAAAGCGCGAAAGCCCATGCCAGCGGCAAAATTACAAATTCTCCCGCGGTCCAGATGTATGAAATCAAAAGTAGCGGGAAAGCGTACAAAAGCGCAAAAGTTCCGGCTTTACCTAGGTAATGAACCGGCAGCGGGCCGAAACCATGGTTTGCGAGAATCACGTATGCAATTAGCAGCACGAAGTCTCGGGCAACAATGACCAGCATCAACCAAAGCGGCACGATACCTGCAACGGTTAAGCCAACTAGAGTCGAGAAAATGTAGAGACGATCGGCAGCCGGATCAAGAATCTGCCCAAGCCTGGTGACCTGGTTCCATTTGCGAGCGAAATAGCCATCTAGGTAGTCAGTCAGGCTCGCTGTTGCGAGAACAATGATGGCCCACAGGAATTTTTCATTCAGCAGCAGCGTCAGAAAGACTGGAACAAGCGCTAAACGAAGTGTGCTGAGCAGGTTTGGCAAGGTCAAAAACTGATCCCTAAGGCGCTCCCCTGGCTGCATCGACATACCTTGAGTTTACGCTCAGCTGCGCTTGCGCTTTTCGCGCACACGCATACCTACTTCAATCGGCGTGCCCTCGAAACCGTAGGTCTCGCGCAGACGACGCGTAATGAATCGGCGGTAGCCAGGCTCCAAGAAGCCAGTAGTGAAGAGAACAAACTTTGGTGGGCGACTGCCGGCCTGAGTTGCAAACAGAATTCTCGGTTGCTTTCCGCCGCGAACCGGGTGCGGGGTCTCCATCGCCAGCTCCTGAACGAAAGCGTTCAGCTTGCCGGTTGGAATGCGCTGATCCCATGAATCCAGAGCCACCTCTAGAGCTGGCACAAGTTTCTCAACGTGACGTCCGGTCTTTGCTGAGATGTTCACTCGAGGCGCCCAATCAACGTGAGCAAGATCCTGTTCGATCTCACGCTCTAGATAGCGGCGGCGGTCATCATCGATCTCATCCCACTTATTGAAAGCAAGCACCAATGCGCGACCAGACTCAAGAGCCATGTCGACAATACGAATGTCAGCCTCACTGATTGGCTGAGTGACATCGAACAAAACAACTGCCACTTCGGCACGCTCCAGCGCCGCTGCTGTTCGAAGCGATGCATAAAAGTCTGCGCCTTGAGCCAAGTGCAACCGGCGGCGAATACCTGCGGTGTCTACAAATCTCCAAATTTTGCCGGCAAGTTCGACCTGCTCGTCAATCGGGTCACGGGTAGTGCCCGCGAGGTCGTTGACCACGGCACGCTCAGAGCCAACTGCCTTGTTGAGCAGCGAAGACTTTCCTACATTTGGGCGACCGATCAAGGCAACGCGACGTGGGCCGCCGAATTCCTCTTTGGCAACCGCAGAAATTTTAGGCAAGACCTTCATCGCTGCATCGAGCATGTCAGCCACGCCTCGACCGTGCAGGGCCGATACCGGGTATGGCTCGCCCAGGCC
>JBEGKM010000065.1:0-5830 GCA_041184065.1 Actinomycetota bacterium | reverse complement strand
GTCTCCTGTCGCAGCCTGCGATTCTGCCTCATCCCGAGATTTCTCGAGTTGCTCGATGTATCCAGCCATTTCCTCATCGGACTCAGCAACCTCGTCGATGCCGCGCTCCCAGGTGAATGCCTCCTCGGCCAGGGTTCCATGATCAAAGCTGATGCCCAAGAGATTTTCAATCTCGATAAGCAGCGCTAGGGTCGCTTTAGGCGAGGGTGTGTTGTGAACATAGTGAGGTACCGACGCCCAAAGTGCGATGCTAGGAATGTTGGCCTTTTCGAGAGCGATTCCCAAAACGCTCAAAATTCCGACCGGACCCTCATACTGGCTCCGCTCGGCGTTTAGCTCAGCACGCACGCGCTCGTTTTGGCTCGTACTTGAAACACTGATTGGTCGAGAATGTGGTACATCCGCGAGCATCGCGCCCAAGAACACCACCGCGTCAATCTCGCGGTCATCAATCATCTCCATGACCTCGGTCGTGAACGACTGCCAGCGCCTCGAGGGTTCGGTGCCGATCAGAACATTGAGGTTCGAATACTCTGGGTGTTCGACAAGCGCGTCGGCTCCGGGAACGCAAAAGTCGGCACTCGGCCAGGTGATTTCGCGTTTTCCATCCTTGTCAAATGAAACAGTTGGGCGGGTGAACTGGAAATCGTAATAATCTTCCGAATCGACCGTCGCGACAACGTCGGCCGAGATCTTCTCGCAGATGAACTTTGCAACGTTGCTCGCCGAATCGGCAGCATCGTTCCATCCCTCGAACGCAACGACTAGCGTTCGTCCACCAAAGATGCGGCTGGATTCGTTCAAGAGCTTTCCTTCGTCAACAATTTGTCTTCTAAAACTCTAAGCCAAACCTGCGCGGGTAAACTCGAGTCTTATGTTTGGTAAAAAGCTTCCTGCCGCTGTCCTTTGGGATATGGATGGAACCTTGGTCGACTCTGAAGAGTATTGGCTGAGCAGCGAACAGAGCCTTGCGATTGAACATTCGGGAATCTGGAGCGAGCAGGATGGACTCGATTTAATCGGTATGAGCCTTTACGAATCCACCAAAATCATGAAGGCAAAAATCGGCATCGACCTCGAGCCGGAGCAAATCATCGAGAAACTGACCGATTCGGTTTCTGCCAAACTTGCCGTTGCTATTCCCTGGCGACCCGGTGCCCAAGAACTTTTACGTGAACTTAGAGCTAAGGGAATTAAGACCGCACTGGTAACCATGTCGATGCACCGCATGGCGCAGCAGGTTGCCGATCAGATTCCCTTTGATGCTTTTGATGTTGTGGTGGCTGGTGACGACGTGACTCACGGTAAGCCCCATCCTGAACCTTATCTGAGGGCCTGTGAATTGCTGGGTGTTTTGCCGAAGGATTGTGTAGCATTCGAGGATTCGCTAACTGGTCTGCAATCTGCCGAAGCTGCGGGTACTAAAGCAGTGGGAGTCACAAACATCGTTCCACTTCCGCCGGCAGATGGGCGCATAATCTGGCCAACTCTCGCCGGCATTCGAGTCAAAGACCTCAAGAAACTTTTCAAATAAGGAACCCATGTCAGAAAACTTGCTAGACAACATGCCACGTTTGCCTCGCGGCCCTTTTCGCGCCGGCGACCGAGTGCAACTAACCGGCCCAAAGGGTCGGCTGAACACCATCACCCTAGTTGAGGGTCAGCGCTACGGCACCCACCGCGGCGATCTGATGCACGATGACATCATCGGCCAGCCCGAAGGTTCAGTCATCAAAAATCAGTTTGGTGTTGAATACCTTGCTTTTAGACCGTTGCTCAACGACTTTGTGCTCTCGATGCCTCGCGGAGCAAACATCATCTATCCGAAGGACTCTGCTCAGATCGTGACCATGGGCGACATCTTCCCAGGCGCGAAGGTTGTCGAAGCCGGCGTCGGGTCTGGCGGATTGTCGATGTATCTCTTGAGGGCCATCGGCCTCACCGGTCGCCTTAGCTCTTTCGAGCGTCGAGCCGAATTTGCCGACATTGCCAAGGCAAACGTCGCGACCAACTACGGCTTGGTTCCATCAAACTGGGATGTCTTCATCGGTGACTTGCAAGATGAGTTACCAAAGAAGTGTGAACCAGGGTCGATTGACCGAATTGTTTTGGACATGTTGGCGCCTTGGGAGTGCATTGAGGAATGCGCCGAGGCTTTGGTGCCTGGAGGTTTGATCATCGGCTACGTGGCAACTGTTACCCAGCTTTCAAGATTTACCGAGGCGCTGCGAGTCAGCGAACACTTTGCTGAGCCAGAAGGGTGGGAATCGATGGTGCGCGGTTGGCACCTGCAGGGCCTAGCCGTACGACCTGAACACCGCATGATTGGGCACACCGGATTCTTGGTAACCGCTAGAAGAATGGCGCCGGGAACAGTGATGCCAAACTTCAAAACCAAGGCAAAGCCAGAATTCGACGATGCAGATATCGCGGTCTGGAACCCAGATCACATGGGCGAGCGCAAAGTGAGCGACAAGAAACTTCGAAAGACAATTCGCAATGCCGAAGCCGCCGCAGAAGCCAGAGCCGAGCAGTAAAAACCTCGGTAAACTTGAATCACTCATCGATCGAAAGAATTCACTTGCGTAAAATCATTGCCTTGACAGCAGCAGCTCTTCTTACTGCGTCTCTAGCCGGATGTGCTCCGACGAACCCTGCCGATGCCCAGTTTGCTGGCATTCAGCCGACCTGCGATGCCTTCGTAACCGGTGCGGCCGCTGACACCATCAAGGTCGACACCGACATGAGCAAGGTTCCGACAGTTGATTTTGCGACCCCGCTAACCGCAGGTGAGATTCAAACCAAGATCGTGGTCGAGGGCGATGGCCCTAAGTTCACCGGCAACGAGCTTGTCGATCTAGAGTATGTCGGCGTAAACGGAGGTACTGGCAAGGTTTTCCAGAGCTCAAAGTTTGACGGGACCGACTTTGCATCGCAGTTTATGGCCGCCGGAGGAACCCCCGACTTCTGTCACGCGCTTTCTGGCGTTCGTGAAGGTTCACGCGTTGCAATTCTGTTCCCAGCTGCCCAGGCTCACGCCGGGCAGGGCGTTGCCGATCTCGGCATCGGAACAGACGAATCAATCGTCTTCATCTTTGACCTTCTGAAGGTATTTCTTCCTCGCGCAGTTGGAGACGACAAGGGCAACGGCGTTGGATTCCCTGCGGTTGTTCGCGATCCGAAGACTGGTCAGCCGGGTCTGACCACAACTGGCGGTACCGCACCTACCGAATTCAAAGTTCACACCCTGATCAAGGGACGTGGCGATGTAGTGAAGAAGGGGCAGGTAGTCACGCTTCACTACTCGGGCTTTTTGTATGAAAGCGGTAATGTCTTCGATTCATCGTGGGACAAGGGACAGCCAACTCAGTTTGCGCTTGCCGACGGTCAGCTAATTCCTGGCTTTATCAAGGCGCTAGAGGGTCAAACCGTCGGATCCCAGGTGATCGCCATCGTGCCACCTTCGGATGGTTACGGAAATCAGGAGCAGGGCAGCATCCCAGCTAATTCGACTTTGATATTCGTCGTAGACATTCTCGGTACCAACAACAAAACTAACTAGTCTGTCCTCGGGGGAGACAAATGGCAAAGCTCAGAAGCACCTGGCAGCCTTATAAAACTGACAAGTCGGAACGACTTATGCAGTTGACCTCGGCGCTGCTTTTTGCCGAGCGTGGGCTAACCAAGCGCGAGCTTTACTATTCGATAACCGACTATCGAGCTGATGTTTCCGCCAAAAAATCTGACGACAGCCTCAATCGCAAATTTGAGCGCGACAAGAGCGACTTGCGGGCTTCGGGAATCCTGGTTCAGGTTAGTAATCCGCTTGATGCTCCCGAGGAGCAGCGTTACGTGATCTCGAGCGACTCATTTGTGTGGCCGACAAAGACCACCCTGAGCCCTCACCAACTTCAATTGCTGAACCTGGCATCACAGGCTTGGTCGATGGCTTCGTTCTCGAGCGAAGTGAACCAGGGTCTAATCAAGCTTCGTTCTTTGGGACTCGAACCAGCAGAAGCAGACTTGATTGGCCTTGCGCCTAGGTTCAAAACCCACGAACCCTCATTTGTGCCGCTCACCAAGGCCATCGACGAGCGGTACGAAGTTACCTTCAACTATCGCCGGCAAGACGGTGAAATCAAAGCTAGACGGGTTCGCCCCTGGCAATTGCAAAACATCAGCGGCCAATGGCTGTTGGTTTGCTTCGATGTTGACCAGAACGAGGTCAGAAACTTTTTGCTGAAACGAATAGTTTCTAAAATATCGGCGGTTGAAATCGGCCAAGAGTCGGTGACATTTGACGCACCAAGCTCGGATGAGCTTCAGGCTGCCATCGATGATTTGGCTGCGCACACAGCTAAACAGGTCGCCACAATCAAAGTTCGCAAAGAATCAAGTGCTTGGTTTCATTTTCACCTCGACGAGAATCAAGACACTGAACTGAGTTTTGAATACATGGATCTTCACCTTTTGGCCGAGGAGCTCAGCGTATTTGCTCTCGATATCAAAGTGACTAGCCCGCGAGAACTCGACGAAGCGATTCGAGTCGGTTTTGAGAAGGTGGCATCAGACCATGCCTAAATTGAAATCACTCGATGGCGAATCACGTTTCAACTTCATGCTTGCCCTAATCGCTTATCTCGAGCGAGCCGGCGAGGTTTCAATGTCCGAAGCCGCTGAACATTTCGACCTTGACGAAAAGTACCTGCGTGATGTTGTCTTTTCAATCAATCAGCTCTCGGTCGAATTTCCGGGGCGTGAAGAGATTTTCTTTTTTATCGATGCAGATCTCGCCGACGAGGGCATTCTGTCTCTCTTGCAAAATGACCTGATTCAAGATGTGCCAAGACTCTCGAGCAGACAGGCTGCGGCAATCGGAGCTGGACTGAACTATCTAGCGACGATACCGGCATTTTCGGAAGATCTGGAACTCAAGGCCCTTCAAGAACTGATGGGGCAAGGAACCGGGCGTGGCCTAGTGCCGGCGTTTGCTGTTTCACCGGGTAGCGAAGACGAATATGCCGAAGTTCTTCGCAAGGCACTGTTGGCTGGCAAACGAATCTCTTGCGAATATCTGAATGCGAAGGGTGAAAAGACTCTGCGAGAGATCGACCCACTTCGAATCGATTTGAGATCAGACGGCACCTATTTGCGCGGCTATTGCCCAACTAACGAGGCACTGAGAAATTTCAAACTGGATCGAATGCGTCTAGTCGAAATTACGGAAAAGCCAATTTGCGACCAAGCAAGATCGATCTCGGAAATCGAGGACTCGCTGTATGTGGCTCAGGCCAGTGATGTCGAAGTCACCGTCGAACTGGAACCTGAGGCATACGGCCTAATTTCTGAGTTCCAAACCGTAGACGAACCGACCAGCATTGGGAACGGCTCGATTCGTGCGGTCATCAAGGTCGGTCACCTACCCAACATTGCCAAATTGATCTCGCGCTATCGAGGGAAAGCAAGAGTTATCGAGCCAGCCGAGGCGCGAGAACTGGTCAAGAACTATGCCCTGAGGGCGTTGGGCGAGTCAGTCGATTTGACTTCAGCAGAGGTTGAATAATCGTGGGATTCTGGGCATGGTTTTGGATTTGGCTGGCGTTGTCATTTTCCGCTCTTGCCGCGCTGTTGCTGATCGGAAAGTCATTGATCAACCGACTGCTCGAAGTCATTCACCAACTTGAGCGCCTCGAAACAAAAACCGCGGCTCTAATTGCGGCAATCGACACTCACGAACCAGCGACGAAGCCAGCCGATAACGTTAGTGATGACCCAAAAATCGCTCGCTCGGCTTGGCGCAAACTCGTGGTGGCCAAGGCCAAGAAACGAC
>JBEGKM010000064.1:0-5867 GCA_041184065.1 Actinomycetota bacterium | reverse complement strand
GCCAACCAACCACAGGCGATGGCCGGAACCCTAAACATCGATGCCGGTGAGAAGGCAGCTCGTTTCGTGCGCTTCTGCGACGCATTCTCGATTCCGATTCTTACCCTGGTCGACGTTCCGGGTTACTTGCCTGGAACCGATCAGGAGTGGGCGGGCGTAATTCGCCGAGGCGCTAAGTTGCTTTATGCATACGCCGAAGCAACCGTGCCGCTGGTGACCATCATCACCCGCAAGGCCTACGGAGGCGCTTACATCGTGATGGGCTCAAAGCAGCTTGGTGCCGACATCAACCTGGCTTGGCCAACGGCCGAGATCGCCGTTATGGGCGGTCAGGGCGCAATCAACATTTTGTTCCGCGACCAAATCAAGAAGGCCGAAGATGCCGGCATGGATGTTGCAGCGGTGCGCGCAAAGCTTGCTGCCGAATACACCTACAACGTGGCCAGCCCATTCTTGGCTGCCGAACGTGGCGAGCTAGATGGCATCATCGAGCCGGCGGCATCGCGCATCTCGGTAATCAAGGCGCTCCGCGCTCTTCGCACCAAGCGCTCTAACCTGCCGCCTAAAAAACACGGAAACATTCCACTTTAATGACTGGAAAGCATGTGAGCCCCGAGGGCAACGAACACGAACTTCAGCAGGCACTGAGGGTGGTGCGCGGCACTCCGACGCCCGAGGAACTGGCAACCGTGATCGCGGTTCTCGAAGCCGCGCACGCCGAAGAGGCAGCTGCGAGTCACGGATTCGAACGTCAACTAAAGTCAACCTGGTCGCGAAACCAGGCCCAACTTCGCCATGGAATTGTGCCCGGCCCCGGCCAATGGCGCGGCGCCTATCGATCGGGTCTCAACTAAGTTTTCGAAACTTGCGATATCTAACTAGGCTGGCAACAACTCCAACTAGATAGGACACGCAATGACGCGCGAAACTTCTTCAATCGACCGCATCGCCGACAAGTGGGTCGACACCTCAGCCGAGCTGAGCCCATCTTTCGCCACCTACATTGGCCGCGAAATCGGCAAAGACAAAATCGACGACGCATCACCCGAGGCCCACGCTCGCTACGTTGGCGAAATGTGCAAGGTACTTGTCGAACTTGATGGCGCTAAGCCGGTCGACAAGGTCGACGAGGTGACCCTCGATGCGCTTCGCGAAAACCTAAACCTGGGTGTCGAGATTGCCGAGTCGGGTCTTTGGAAACGCGAACTCGATGTCATCGCCTCCCCGGCTCAGGGTTTCCGTGAAATCTTCGACCTTTCGCCAACCGCAACCGAAGATGACTGGAAGAACATTTCGGCTCGCCTCAGTGCGATTCCGTCTGCCGTTGAGGGCTACATCCGAAGCTTGAAAGAGGGCATTGCAGCAAAAGACACCCCGGCAGGTCGCCAGGTTGAGTGGGTGCTAAACGAAGTTAAAGAACTAGCCGGAAAAGAAAGCTTCTTCACCAAGTTTGCCGCTGGCGCAAAGGCTGGCGAGACCGAACTGTCGGCTGGCCTCAAGGCCGATGTTGAGCGCGCGGCAGTTACCGCCACCGAGGGCTACGCCCAGCTGGCAGACTTTTTAGCCAATGAACTTTTGCCAAACGCCAACCAGGTCGATGCAATCGGGCGCGAGCGTTACTCGCTACTGAGCCGCAGATTCTTGGGTGCCAAGGTAGACCTCGACGAGACCTACGAATGGGGCATCGAAGAACTTGCCCGGGTTACCGCCGAACAGAACGCGGTGGCCAACGAAATCAAGCCGGGCGCGACCGTTCAAGAAGCCATCGATGTTTTGAACAACGATGCTTCGCGCAAACTTCACGGCACCAAGGCGCTGCAGGAGTGGATGCAGAACCTCAGCGATGCAGCCATCGAGAAATTGAGCGGCACCCACTTTGACATCGCCGAACCAATCAAAAAACTCGAGTGCATGATTGCGCCGAGCAACAGCGGCGCCATTTATTACACCGGTCCAACCGATGACTTCAGCCGACCTGGCCGCATGTGGTGGTCGGTGCCGGCTGGCGTTGACGAGTTTGATACCTGGCGTGAAACAACGACGGTTTATCACGAGGGCGTGCCTGGCCACCACCTTCAGGTCGCACAGGCGGTCTACAACCGCGCCGAACTAAACAGTTGGCGTCGCCTGGCATCTTGGACCTCTGGTCACGGCGAAGGCTGGGCCCTTTATGCCGAGCGCCTGATGGCAGACCTTGGCTTTTTAGACGATGCCGGCGACCGCCTTGGCATGCTAGACGGTCAGCGCATGCGCGCGGCACGAGTGGTTCTAGACATCGGAGTGCACCTCGGCAAGCCAAAGCTTGAAGGCTCTGGCGTTTGGGACTTCGACTATGCCCTCGACTTTATGGGCAAGAACGTAAACATGTCGAAGGAGTTCGTGAACTTCGAGGTGCACCGCTACTTTGGTTGGCCTGGACAAGCGCCGAGTTACAAGATCGGTCAGCGAATTTGGGAACAAACTCGCGATGAGTACGCAACTCGCAAGGGCGCTTCGTTTGACATCAAGGAGTTCCACCGCGAAGCGCTGAACCTTGGCGGCTTAGGCCTAGACACACTTCGCCGAGCGCTTCTGGGTTAACCCAGTCGTTACCTTTTATCCCCCAAAGAGGGGACACTGTTTCGGATCCAATAATGTTCGCAAGAACCCATACTTGAAGCAGAGGTTCTCAGTGGCTTTTTTGGGGATGCCGAAAACCTCTGGGGTCAGGCGAAATCCTGATTTGGGGAAGCAAAGGTGGCTCGCAAGAGCCACCTTTCGCGCTTAACTGAGCTTGAGCCAAATGTCAGGTGTAGCCACTCCTGGACGCACCGCCGCAACGGTCACAAGCCAATCTTCACCCTGGGGTGAACGAATGGTGACGCGACCCTCGGTGACTTTTTCAACGGCCCCCGCAGCCTGCGACAGCAAACGGTCACGGTCAGAGATCGAGACCTTATCCAGGCCGCCCTCATCGAGGATAATCACTTCGACTCCCCTGCCACGCAAAACTTTGGCAGCCTCTTTTATGGCTTGGCTCATCAGATTTCGACCACGAATTTCATCTCGCAAAGCAGCCTCGAGAAGCAGAGCCTGGCGACGCGTCAGCTCGTCAAGTTTGCCTTTCTTGGCTTGAATCAGGCCAAGCGTTGGCAGCGCGCCGGCCAGTGCGGCGGCTACGCGAGATTGTCGTTCGCGGCTGGCGGCCGATGCGACTGCACGTTCGGTTTCGGTTTTCAGAGCCTGCGCGTTGAACTCCTCGGCCTGGCTCGATGCCTTTACCAAGCCAAGCGAAACTGCGTTGCCCGCGGCCACCAACAGCGTGGCACCAATGATTCCAGAGACAAAAAACGAACCGATTCCGCCCCAGACAATTACCTGAAGGATCAGGCCTGCCGTGCCAATCCAGGCGATCACGAATCTTTCACGAACTGCAGTGGCAGCCATCAGTGTTCCAACACCAACGACATACCAAGTCGAATAATCGTTCAACTTTGAGGGGTCAAGTTCGTTATTGACCAGCAGCGGGATGAAAAACGAGGCCGCAAGATTCAGCAGGGCCTGCGAAATCGGTAGTCGGTTGCCACGATAAAGAACCGTGGTGCAGAATACGGCAACCAAATAGATGCCAAGCGCGAGAATGGCATTCGATTCGTTTGCGTAAGAGTTGAGCGAGAGCAGCCCAAGCAAAAAGTGAAACAACGCAAATAGGCCTGCTATCAGGCTAACAATCCAACGGGGAACCCTAATCACGATCGACTCCATTCGATCACGATGGTTGCCCCAATGCCCGGCTTGGCATCGATATAAACCCTTCCGCCAACCGCCTCTACTCGATCGATCACGGAAAGTTTGAGACCCAATCTCGACTTGATTACCCGAGCAGGCCTGAAGCCTCGACCGTCGTCTTTGACGACGATTTTGATTCGGGATTTTGCTGCGCGCAACATGACAATGCGTTGTGCCGAGGCGCCAGCGTGAGTGATCGAATTTGAAACTGCCTGAAGCGTTGCCCCGGTTAGCGCTGCGGCGACAACCTCTGGAATTTGATCGTCATTAGCGCCCTGAGCATCGACTTTCACGGATGGAAAACCACCCCGAATCGATTCCTCAAGTGCACTCAAAAGCGAGGCAACCGAAATATTGGCATCAGGTCGCTGCGAATCGGATTGCGCCAAGGTTAATTTCTGGATGGCAACGGCGGCCAAGTCAGCCGCTGCCTTTTCCTCTTCGGGGCTTTGCGCCTTGGCGGCAACCAAGAGTGTGGTGAGAACCGAATCATGCACAAGTGCATCGACTCGAGCACGTTCGGCATCAGCGGCGGCCGAGGTAGCGGCCAAAATCGTAGCTTCGGTGGCTCGACCATTGGCAAGGTCTACTTTTGACGCCTCGTAGCGAAGCACCAAACCAAGAGACGAGATTGTGCCAGCAAACAAAATTGTGAGGGCAACGTCTTGCGCCACAGTGAGCAGATCTGCGCCACCACCCAACTCGCGCAGGTGAACTACAAAGTAGGCGGCCGGGATCAGTACGGAAAATAGTGCTGCCCAAAATACCGAAAAACCGACGAATGCAGAAATGGCCGCGATGCCTGCCGCCCACCAAATCCATGGTTGAAACCCGCTTGGAATCTGGGCGTTTGGCTGAACCTGCAGTTCCCAGGTGACCATGATTGCCAGAGTGGCGATGGTTAGCGCTCTGAACCAAAACTCGCTGTTGTTGAAAAACCAGACGCTGATCAAACCGCCTGTAAAAATGACAAACATGCAGCCAATTGCCACTCCAAACCAGATTGGTTGAAGCAGGTAGGCCTGCGAAAAAGCGTTTACGAACATCTGCAAACCGATAATCGGTGCCGCTACTGAGAAGACCCGGCCAAGCAATTTATTGACCTGATTGACTGCAAAAGAATTGGTCTGCTGGCCGTTGCTAGTCATGGCCTAGAGCAATCCCTCGTCGAGAATGCCGTCTTCGATTGCTCTAAGCAGCAACTCGGTTTTAGTTGGAGCTTCGCGCCCAACGCCAGAGTATTTCTGCCGCACGCGGTCAATGTGCTCTTTGGCGGTCGATTCTTTCATGCCAAGCTGGTGCGCAACCTGCTTTAGGGCAAACCCAGATGCGTAAAGACCTAACACTTCACGTTCGCGCGGTGAAAGGTTAGCCGCCTTGAATTCGGCATCGCCATCGATGGCCGCCGTGGTCTGCAGGTTGTTCACGGTAATGCCGCTGGCGACCAATCGAATTGCCTGCACTAGCTCGGCCATGCTTTTGGCCTTGGGAACCAGCGTTGAAGCGCCCGCCTTCAAAGCAGCTCGAATCAGGTTTTGCTTATCGGCGATGCTAAAAATAACCACCTGCGAACCAGAAAGCAGCAGGTTTCGAACGTTGTCTTCGACCATAGAACCGTCGGCCAACGAGAGGTCGAGGACTACGACCTGCGGTTTATGGCCGCCGAGCTGCTGAAGCAGGTCAGAAACCGTTGCCGAACTGGCAAGAAGCTCGAGGCCGTATTCTTCGCAGGCACCCCGAAAACCCAATCGAATCGCATCGTGGTCATCGACCACTGCGACTTTGACTGAAGTTTTTTGGGTTGGCATGGTTACTTGCGAACCAGGCTTGCTACTGCTTCGACATGGTGGGTGTGCGGGAATAGGTCAAATGCGCGCAGAGTCTTGAGCTCGTAACCGCCCTCGATCAGTGGCTTGAGGTCACGGGCAAGGGCAATCGGGTCGCATGCCACATACACGATGTGCTTTGGCTGAATTGCTAGCAACTGACCAACCACCTTGGCACCGGCACCGGCTCGAGGTGGGTCTAAAACGATTGTTGCGTTTCTAGGGCTTGCGGTCTTGCCGCCCTTGTCTAGGTTGCCAACTCGCTCATTCAAG
>JBEGKM010000063.1:0-5945 GCA_041184065.1 Actinomycetota bacterium | reverse complement strand
CGATTGCCACGCTTGCCGCGGCCGATTTCGATTTCACTCATAAAAGGTGTCCCCTAGTTCGCTTTAGCGAGTTCCGTAGTTTGGTGCTTCTACGGTCATTTGGATGTCGTGTGGGTGGCTCTCTTTTAGGCCTGCCGCGGTGATGCGAACAAACTTGCCCTTTGCCTGTAGGTCTGCGATGTTCTCGGCACCGACGTAACCCATCGATGCGCGCAGACCACCAACAAGTTGGTGAGCAACCGAGGCGACTGAACCGCGGTAAGGAACCCGGCCCTCGATGCCCTCTGGAACCAGCTTGTCTTCTCGCAGCACGTCATCTTGGAAGTAGCGGTCTTTTGAGTAAGACTTTGCCTGGCCGCGACCCTGCATTGCACCGAGCGAACCCATGCCACGGTAGGTCTTGAACTGCTTGCCACCAACAAAGGTGATCTCGCCCGGAGCCTCATCGGTGCCGGCTAGAAGTGAACCGAGCATTACGGCGTTTGCACCGGCAACTAGAGCCTTTGCGATGTCGCCCGAATACTGCAGACCACCGTCGGCGATTACTGGCACACCCGCTGGGCGAGCAGCCAAAGATGCCTCATAAACGGCGGTGACCTGTGGCACACCAACACCGGCAACAACGCGGGTGGTGCAAATCGAACCTGGCCCAACGCCAACCTTCACGGCGTCTGCGCCGGCAGCAACCAGTGCCGCTGCGCCATCGCGGGTGGCAACGTTTCCGCCCATGATGTCAACGTTCTTGGCAAAAGGCTCGGCCTTTAGCTTTGCAATCATTTCGAGAACTGCTCGGTTGTGACCGTGCGCGGTGTCGACAACGATTAGGTCAACGCCGGCGTCAATTAGGGCCATTGAGCGCTCCCAGGCATCTTGGCCAACGCCAACTGCGGCTCCAACTAGCAGGCGACCTGCGCCATCTTTTGAAGCCAGCGGGTACTTCTCTGACTTGTCGAAGTCTTTTACGGTGATCAAACCGCATAGCTTGCCGTTGCCATCAATTAGCGGCAACTTTTCGATGCGGTGCTGAGCAAAAATCGCGATTGCCTCATCGGGGTTGATGCCAACCGGGGCAGTGATGAGCGGCATTGGGGTCATAACGTCTTTGACCAACGTTGTGGTGCGCTGAACGTCGAGCACAAAGCGCATGTCGCGGTTAGTCACGATGCCCACCAGGCGCTCGTGTTCGTCAACTACCGGCAGGCCAGAGACGCGGTAGCGACCGCAAAGTTCGTCTACCTCTTGAATGGTTGCAAAGGGCGTGGTGGTTACCGGGTGGGTGATCATGCCGGCTTCAGAGCGCTTGACCAAGTCAACCTCGGATGCCTGTCGCTCGAGCGAGAGGTTGCGGTGCAAGATTCCAATGCCGCCCTGGCGTGCCATTGCGATTGCAAGACGTGCCTCGGTAACGGTGTCCATGGCCGAAGACAACAGTGGAACGTTGATCTCGAGGCGTCGGGTGATGCGGGTCTTGGTGTTTACACCCGATGGCATGATGTCTGACTCGCCTGGAAGCAGCAAAACATCGTCATAGGTAAGGCCGACAAATCCGAAAGGGTCGTGTTCAGTCATTTTGTAATTCTACCTTCTTATTGGCTTTCGTAATCGGGTCGTAATACAAGCCAAGTAGGTTTATACAAGTACCTTCGATGTAAGCGTTTTAGAGTAATCTCTTTCATCGGAACTGCAACGACGCGAGGTTCGCGTAAAAGTTAGACGGAGGCTGGTTTGAACCACCTAACACTCGGCAACAGACGCGGATTTTCGCTCTGGCTCGGTGCCCTCGCAATCGTGTTTGGGATGCTGTTTTCAGCGACCCCATCGCTAGCGGCGAGCCCAAGCCCATCGCCTTCGGCCAATAATGAGCAGCTGCTCATCAAGGGCACAATCAAGAACGAGGGAACCCCGGTCGAGGGCGTTTCGGTTCAGATCACCGGCAATGGCGTGAACGCCAAAGCAACCTCTGGAGCCGACGGAAAGTGGGTTCTTGAAGTCACTACCAAGGGTGTTTACAAGGTTGAGATTCTGCTTGACAGCCTTCCTGAGGGAGTAGGTCTTCGCGACCCAGAAACCACCGTTCGCGACGCCAATCTAACCGCCACCAACACCGCCGCAGTGCTGTTTCCACTTGGCAAAGACACCAGAGTGGTTCAGCCCATCGGCGACCAAATCATCGTTCGAGTCTTCTCGGGTCTAAACCTGGGTCTTCTGCTTGCAGTTGCCGCGATCGGCATTTCGCTGATCTTTGGCACCACCGGTCTAAACAACTTTGCCCACGGTGACATGCTCACCTTTGGCGCCCTATTCACCTACCTCTTTTATGTGGTCTTCGACTGGCCATTGCTGCTTGCCGCCACCGCAACCATCGCACTGAGCGCACTGTTTGGCTGGAGCCAAGATGCCGCACTTTGGCGCCCACTTCGCAAACGTCGTTTGGGTCTCAACCAGATGATGATCGTCTCAATCGGTTTCTCGATCGTGGTTCGCTACATCTTGCTCTTGTTCTTCGGTGGCGAAACCAAGGTCATCTCGGGTGACTTTGAAGCAGTCGTCATTGGCCCAATCAACACCACGGTCAACTCGATCGGTTCGATGGCAATTAGCGTGGTAACCCTTGCCGCGGTTGCCCTGTTCTTAACCCGCACCCGCATCGGCAAAGCAACCCGCGCCGTTAGCGACAATGCCTCGCTTGCCGCATCAACAGGCATCGACGTCGAGCGCATCATTCGCATTGTTTGGGTGGTCGCCGGCGGCCTAACCGGTCTAGCCGGCATCTTGTATGGCCTACAGTTCCAGGCAAACTGGATGACCGGTTTCCAGATTCTGTTGCTCTTGTTCGCTGCGGTAACCCTGGGTGGCCTTGGAACCGCTCTGGGTGCAACCGTGGGTGCGCTCATCATCGGCATGGTCGTCGAGGTTTCTTCACTGATCATTCCAACCGACCTAAAGTATGCAGCTTCGCTAATCATCTTGATCTTGGTTCTTCTGGTTCGCCCTCAGGGTGTTCTGGGCAAGAAGCAGAGAATCGGCTAAGGGAGAAAAACCATGGATTGGCTAAACATCGGCAGCCTCGCCCTAGGCGAGCTCTTCAGCCCATTTACCGCGACCTTCATTCTTTGTGCACTCGGTCTTTCGGTGCACTTTGGTTATACCGGTTTGCTCAACTTCGGCCAGGCCGCATTTGCCGCAGTCGGCGCCTACGGCATGGCAATTTCGGTTTTGACCTTTGGTCTTCCGCTTGGCGTTGGCATCTTGATTGGTTTGCTGGCTTCGGCAGTTTTTGCCGTGATTCTTGGCATTCCAACCCTTCGCCTTCGCGCCGACTACTTGGCAATCGTCACAATTGCTGCATCCGAGGTGTTCCGTTATTTCATGACCACCATCGGTTTTGCAAAGGTCACCGGCGGTTCAAACGGCCTCAGCCAGTTTGGCGAAGACTTCTGGGCGGCAAACCCGTTCCCAGAGGGCACCTACGGTTTCGGCCCATTCATGTATCGCGCCGACGAACTTTGGATTCGCGTTGTTGCCTTCGCACTCATCGCGGTTGGCGCTGTGTTTGTCTGGCTACTCATGCGTTCGCCTTGGGGCCGTGTGCTCAAGGGTATTCGCGAAGACGAAGATGCGGTTCGCAGCCTGGGCAAGAACGTGTTTGCCTACAAACTGCAGGCACTAATCATCGGTGGCGCTTTGGCGGCACTTGGTGGCATGGTCTTCGTGATCAACCTTTCTAACGTTCAGCCGCAGTCTTGGGGAACCACCTTCACATTCATGATCTGGACCGTGCTGCTTCTTGGCGGCGCGGCCACGATTCTTGGGCCAATCGTTGGTGGAATGGTGTTCTTCGTTCTGCTTAGCGTGACCCAGGGCATCATGAGCGGTTTGGTAGACATCGGAGCGCTGCCGTTCCTAACCCTGCCACAGGTCGGTCAGATTCGATTCCTACTTATTGGTCTAGCGCTAATGCTCCTGGTCATCTTCAGACCTCAGGGCATCTTCGGTAACAAAAAGGAGCTGCAGTTCAATGGCTAACGAAATTTCAATCGGCCCAGCCGCTCCTGGCTGCAAGAAGCACGACCCGATTCTGGTTGCCGACAACGTGATGCGTCAGTTTGGCGGCCTCACCGCGGTCAACGTCGAGCACGTCGAGATTCCTCGCGGGCAGATCACCGCTCTGATCGGCCCCAATGGTGCCGGCAAGACCACGTTCTTTAACCTGCTTACCGGTTTTGACAAGCCAAACACCGGCAGCTGGACATTCGAGGGCAAGAACCTAGCCGGCGTTCCTTCATACAAGGTGGCTCGACTCGGCATGATTCGCACCTTCCAGCTAACCAAGGCGCTGAGCCTATTAACCGTAATCGAGAACATGCGTTTGGGTGCTCAAAAGCAACCCGGCGAGAACTTCTTGCGCGCGCTCATTCGCCCACTGTGGGCAAAGAACGAAGCGGCTATCACCGTAAAGGCTGATGACCTTCTGAAGCGCTTCAAGCTTGACGCCAAGCGCGAAGACTATGCCGCCGGGCTTTCTGGCGGACAGCGCAAGCTGCTTGAAATGGCTCGCGCACTGATGAGTGAGCCAAAGCTTGTGATGCTAGATGAGCCAATGGCCGGCGTGAACCCTGCGCTAACCCAGAGCCTGCTAGACCACATCAAAGACCTCAAAAAGAATGGCACCACCGTTTTGTTTGTCGAGCACGACATGCACATGGTTCGCCACATCTCTGACTGGGTGATCGTGATGGCCGAGGGCAAGGTTGTGGCCGAAGGCCCACCGGCTCAGGTTATGAAAGACCCAGCGGTTATCGACGCCTACCTCGGTGCTCACGCCGACACCGACCTCGGCACCGTGGCAATCAATGTTCCAGGCAAGGCAGGCAACTAATGACTACCCAAACTCCGGTTGTTTACGCAGAACACCTCGATGCCGGCTACCTGCCAGGCATCAACATTCTCAACGACTGCTCGTTGGTTGCAAACCAGGGTGAGTTGATTGGCATCATCGGCCCCAACGGTGCCGGCAAGTCAACCCTGCTCAAGTCAATCTTTGGTCAGGTTAACATTCGCTCTGGCAAAATCTGGTTGAACGGTGAAGACATCACCGGGCTCAAGGCCAACAAGCTGGTTTCAAAGGGTGTCGCATTCGTGCCGCAGACCAACAATGTCTTCCCTAGCCTCACAATCGAAGAGAACCTGCAGATGGGTGTCTTTCAGACCCCTAAGCGCTTCGACGAGCGCTTCGACTTCGTCACCAGCCTGTTTCCTGATCTAGGCAAGCGCCGTCACCAGAAGGCCGGCTCGCTGTCGGGTGGCGAGCGTCAGATGGTTGCCATGGGCCGCGCGCTCATGATCGACCCTTCGGTTTTGTTGCTCGATGAGCCATCTGCTGGTCTTTCGCCGGTTCGCCAAGACGAAACCTTCTTGCGCGTGCGCGAAGTTAACCAGGCTGGCGTAACCGTGATTATGGTCGAGCAAAATGCTCGCCGCTGCCTTCAGATCTGTGACCGTGCCTATGTGCTCGACCAGGGCCACGACGCCCACACCGGCACTGGCCGTGAGCTTTTGAACGACCCTAAGATGATCGAGCTTTACCTCGGCAACCTCGCCGACCTATAAGCCGCAACGAACACCAAGCTCTCGTTTAGCAAGGGCACCGCTAAACTCTTAGCTGTCCGTGACCTCTCTCTCTGGTCACGGCAAAGCAAAACCCCCGGTCTTTCGACCGGGGGTTTTGTGTTTGGTAAGTGATTACTTAACCGAGTTACCTGCTACGACCTCAAGAAGGGTGTAAGTACCTTCCTTGCCGTACTGGTGAATACCGATTGAAGCACCGGTTGGGTCACCATTGTCGTCGAACTCGATTGGACCAGAGAAACCGTCGTAGTCAATGTCTTTGCCGGCCTTGATGGCCTCTAGACCTGCTGCGAAGTCGGTAACCTTGTCGCCACCGG
>JBEGKM010000062.1:0-5975 GCA_041184065.1 Actinomycetota bacterium | reverse complement strand
GCCACTCGGCGGCGACGCGCAATCGACCTGGCGTGCACTGCTCGCCGGTGAGTCGGGCATCTCGACTCTCGAACAGGAATGGATCGCTCGTTACGAGGTTCCAGTGACTTTTGCCGGACAGGCAAAAGTCAAGGCGGCAGAGATCTTGACTCCACAGGAGTGCAAGCGTCTCGACCCGTCTAGCCAGTTCGCTTTGATTGCGGCACGTGAGGCTTGGGCAGACGCAGGTTCTCCTGACGTCGAGCCTGAGCGCCTCGCAGTTGAGTATGCAACTGGAATTGGCGGCGTTTGGACCCTGCTGGACGCGTTTGACACGCTGAAGGAGAAGGGGCCTCGACGCGTTCTTCCGATGACTGTTCCTATGCTTATGCCAAATGGCCCTGCAGCAGCAATAGGCATGGACATCAGTGCACGTGGTGGCGTCAGAACCGCCGTTTCAGCCTGCGCATCAAGCACCGAGGCCATAGCTAATGCTCTTGACAGACTCTTGAGCGGACAAGTTGACATCGTGGTGGCGGGAGGCTGCGAGGCCGCGATTCACCCAATGCCGATTTCGGCGTTTGCTGCCATGCATGCACTGTCAAAGCGAAACGATGAGCCAACTCGCGCTTCGCGACCATACGATGTGAACCGCGATGGCTTTGTTATGGGTGAAGGCGCGGGTGCGCTGGTTCTTGAGACCGAAGCACACGCGAAGGCTCGAGGAGCAAAGATTTATGCAGAACTCGTTGGAGGGGCTGTAACCTCAGACGCTCACCACATCACAGCACCAGACCCTGAAGGTACTGGGGCGGCTCGGGCAGTAGTAGCAGCCCTAAAGCAGGCAGGCGCAAAGCTTGAAGAAGTCGTGCACATAAATGCGCACGCAACCAGCACACCTGTTGGCGATATTGCCGAGTACACGGCATTGAAGCGAGTTTTCGGTGATCACCTTGAGACAGTTGCTATTTCAGCGACCAAGTCTTCAACCGGACACCTGCTTGGTGGCGCCGGCGCAATCGAAGCAATCTTCACGGTTCTAGCCCTTCACGAGCGAACCGCTCCTCCAACAATCAACCTCGAGAATCAAGACCCGGCGATTCCTCTTGATGTCGTCGTGTCGCCTCGAAAGCTTCCGGATGGACCAATTCTTGCCATTAGCAACTCGTTTGGCTTCGGCGGCCACAACGCCGTTATCGCCTTCAGGAGCTACGAAGGTTAACAACCAGTAATCGAGAATTAACCTACCCCCGCCATTCGTTTGTCGGGGGTTTTCTCTTTGGGCCTCTTTTTGTTTAGATAGTGAACCTTGAATTGTGGCATCAGCGAGTGCTGATCACACATGGAGGAAATGAATGAAGATTCGTTCAAAGGCGGCCGCATCGGCTGCCGCTGTTGCACTTCTTGCAACAACAGCAATGCCTGCAAACGCAGCAGAAATCCCAACCTACGTAGAAGCAGTAGCAGCGGGCGTAACTCTCGATGTTCTAGCCACTTCTGGGGACTTCTATGGTTCCTACCAACTGGCTGGCGTTCCAGACGGCATGGGCGCCTACAAGAGCGGTAATGCAATAAAGCTACTCATGAACCACGAACTGTCCTACGGTCCTGTGTCTAGTGCACTTTCACGTGCAGGTGGCGCAGCCTTTGGGTCAACAGTTACCGAATTCACCCTTGATGCCGCAACCCGCAAGGTGACGGAAGCAAAAGAATTTCTCACGTCTGCAGTGTTCTATGACTACGCAACTGGAACCTTTGGCGTAAAGCCAGGTGCACCAGTTGGAGCAGCTGAGAAGGACTCCTACGGGACACCCCAGCACACAAACTTTCTAAACCGATTCTGCTCGGCTTCATTGGCGCCAGCAGGTCGCCTTTCATGGACAGACACCAAAACCAAAAAGGTTTACGGAGTCAAGGATTCGGTGTTTTTTACCGCTGAAGAATCGGGTGATGAGAGCCGTGCATTCGCTGTAAACGCCTCTGGTCAGATCGCTCAGATGCCTAAATTTGGGCTAGGCGCATTCGAAACTTTCGTCACAGTTCCAACCGGAACTAAGACAACCGCGCTATTCGGAAATGAGGACGGTTCTGCAACCGACTCTCAGCTTCGCCTTTACCAAGGAACCAAGACAACTTCGGGTGCTTGGTATGACAAGGCTGGCCTAACCAACGGTAAGTCATACGTCATGAGCATCAACGGCTTGGCAACCGAGGCTGAATTCCGAGCCCTGGTCGGCAAAGGCAAGGTTACCGATGTTCAGTTCAAGCAAATCGACAACACCAAGAACGGAGTCGAACAAAACAAGCAGGCTGCTCTGCTGGGAACATCACTCGCTCGCGTTGAAGACGGAGCTTTTGACCCAAGCAACCCTCGCGACTACTACTTTGTGACAACCGAGTCGAACAAAGATAAGGGCGCAACTGCTCTTGACCCAGGCAACCCGCTGGTGACGAAGCGCGATGGAGGAGCCCTTTGGCGTCTGCGTCTGGCCGATGTGAAGAACCCTGCCAAGGGTGGTGAGCTAACCATGCTTCTCAACGGAACTGAGGCGCCGTTCATGAACAAGCCGGACAACATCGAAGTAGACGGTTTCGGCAACATTCTGATTCAAGAAGATCCTGGAAACAACGCTCAGCTTGAACGCATGTTTGCCTACAGAATCAAGGATGGCAAGATCGCGGTACTAACTCAGTTCAAGGCCAGCATGTTCTCTAAGGCAAGTGCCAGCCCTGAGTTTATTACCGAGGACGAGGAGCAGAGTGGTGTGCTTAATGTCACGAACTTTTTCAGGAAGAGCAAGACAGACACCAACTCTTACTACGTGTTGAATGCTCAGGTTCACGCAACGGGTGCAGACTTGCTAAAGGCGCGCCCAGACATCACGACCGAGGCTGGTAAGTCCGCCCTATTGAACGCAGTCGAGGGCGGGCAGGTTTACCTGCTCACAATTCCAAACTGGACAGCTGTTTACGGCGGCTAATCTAACTAATAACTAGAGGAGGGTGGTCACTTGGTGGCCGCCCTCTTTCGTTTGTTAGCCTTATCAAATGAGCAAGCTTTATTTTCGCCACGGCGCCATGAATAGCGGCAAGAGCACAGCCCTGCTGCAGGCCGCACACAACTATGAAGAGCGCCAACAGCACGTATTGCTAGCCAAGCCTGCAATAGACACAAAGGGTGATGCGACGATCGTGAGCCGCCTCGGCGTAGATCGTAATGTCGACTTCCTCGTCACTCCAGACCTAAATTTGCGAGCAACCTTTGTGAAACTAGCCGCCGACCATTTGCGTGATACCGGAGCGAAGGTTTCTTGTCTTTTGATTGACGAAGCCCAGTTCCTCTCTCGCGACCAGGTTGACCAGGCACTGCAAATTGCAGTTCTCGAAGACGTGCCGGTGCTGGCTTATGGTATTCGCACCGACTTTCTGACGAACGGCTTCCCAGGAAGCCTTCGCTTGCTAGAAATAGCCCACAGCCTTGAAGAATTGAAAACTATCTGCCGCTGTGGCCGCAAGGCGATGTTCAACGCACGCAAGGCTAACGGAGAGTTCATCTTTGATGGAGCCCAGGTGGCAATCGACGGTGTCGACGTGACCTACGAGTCTCTTTGCCCGCACTGCTATTTTCACGAAAAAAGCATCTCCTAATGTCACGGGTTCGCATGCCTTCATTCAAGGATGGTCACTGCCACCCCTTATTTGCTGGGCGTGAAGCGCTCGGACCATCAATCACCAATTGCCAGACTTTGGCTGAAATTCAATCGAGCATTTTCGAGTATGCAACAGCGAAACCCGCCTTGGATTGGATTGACGCCGGCGCGTTCAAGAGGGAACTAGCAACGGAAAGGTTGGATCTCGACTTTGCGTCGCTTGGCGGAGTAGCAATCGTCTTGCACGCCGACGACCACCACACACTTTGGGTTAACACCGAAGCCCTACGACGAGCAAATTTACTGGATTCACAGCCAGCCGTTTCAGTCGGAAAAATTGATCTTGGTGCTGATGGCTTGCCAAACGGTATTTTGCGGGAATGGGAGGCCATGAGACTCGTTCTTGACGCGATGCCTCCACTCTCGCTTGAACAAGAAATTCGGGCATTGGAGAATGCACAAGGGCATTTACTCTCGTTGGGTGTAACCGAGCTTCAAGAGGCTTGGATTGACCCCGGAATGACGGAGATTTATATCGAGTTTGCCAGGCGAGATTTACTAAAAATACGAACCCATCTGGCTTTTAGATTTGACCCGAAAACCTGGCGCAAAGAACTTGGGTATTTCAAGAGCTGCCAGACCGCAGTTCGTGAGTTGGGTCATCCGAGATTGCAAATCAACGCTGCGAAGTTTTTTGCCGACGGCGTGCTTGGCAGTGCAACGGCAGCGCTCACCGAACCATACGAATCAGATTCTAAAAACTTTGGCGAACCGGTATGGCTGATTGAGGAACTTGCCGAAGCTCTGGACTCGGCAATCGAAATGGGTCTTGCACCACACGTGCACGCTATTGGCGACGCTGCGATCGGTCGAACGCTAGATCTCTTCGAAACACGCAAGGTGTCGCTTTCAAAGCTTGGCTGCCCACCAGTTATTGCACACTGTGAATTGATTGCCGATGCAGACATGAAGAGATTTGAATCGATTGGTGTTGTTGCCAACATGCAACCGCTTTGGGCGCGCAAAGATTCACTTCTAACCAGCTGCATCCATCACATCGGTGAACGAAGACTGGGCGACATGTACCGAATGCGCTCACTGGTTGACAGCGGCGCGAAACTAGCTTTTGGAAGCGACTGGCCAGTTAGCGACCCTAATCCCCTACTGGGGGTCTACACGGCGGTTTATCGTGCCGTTGAGGGTGAACCCAGCTGGAACGAATCTGAATCACTAACGATTCAGCAGGCACTGAATGCTTACACCAGTGGCTCAGAAGTTCAGCTCGGCTACGTTACGACAGAAGGGCTAAGTGCCAGACCCGATGACTTCGTCATTTTGAGCGCCAATCCCTTGGATTCCTCACGCGACAAGTTCGCAGAAGTCAAGGTGCTAGAGACATACATCGACAGCGTCAAGGTCTGGCCGAAGCACTAGGTCAATCAATGGTGGGGCGTGCGGGACTTGAACCCGCGACCGACGGATTATGAGTCCGCTGCTCTAACCGGCTGAGCTAACGCCCCCTGCGGTGCTACAGGGTCAATCAATAAGCCTAGTCGTCGTCTCCCTTGATGCGCTCGGTAGCCTTTTTGACAACACTTTTAGCTTTACGGGTCCTAGTGGCCACGTCTTCGCGCACATCTTCGAGTTTCTCTTTCACTTCTCCGCGCAGGTCCTCGAGTTTTTCACGAACCTCGACACGCACCTCTTGAGCAGATCCGCGAAGTGCGCGAGCGCGCTCCCTAAGCGCCTCTACGCGATTGTGGAGCGACTCAGGCAGTTTGCCAATTGGCAGTGAGTAATCGACGCTATTGTCATCGCTGGTGCGGTCTGAGTCACTATCACCTCGGTAGAGGCCCTCAAAGATCGTCAGAGTTCGCTCGATATCATGGGCCTGAATTAGGTGCAGCGAGTTTTCGGAAAGCCGGTCTAGCTCTGTCTGATCAGCGGTGAGAATGGCTTTTAGTTTCTGCGAGAATTCAACGACATCGTCGGGCTCGAAAAGATAACCATTGTCACCGTTGTGAACCAGGTGAGGCAGCGCCATTGCGTTAGCAGCGACAACCGGGCGACCAGACGCCATTGCTTCCATTGTTGCGATGCTCTGCAACTCGGCAATCGACGGCATTGCAAACAGTGTGGCCCGTTCATAAGCCTTGGGAAGGTCTGCTTCTGAGATGTGACCCAAGAACTTAACCTGCTTGGAAATTCCAAGTTCATTGGCCAGATTCTCGAGAAACTTTCGTTCGCCACCATCTCCAACGATTTCAACCTGGGTGTTTAGCGACTTTGGAAGCATCGCCACTGCTTTGAGCAGGTTGTGGATGTGCTTTTCGTAGTCAAGACGAC
>JBEGKM010000061.1:0-5981 GCA_041184065.1 Actinomycetota bacterium | reverse complement strand
CAGCGGTGCCCTGACCTTTTCGACGGGTTTCGTCTCTGACATCATTTGGCTTGCAGTTGTTTCGATTTTGAACGCAATCACGATCACGTTTTGGAACGTTCTGCTCATGTCGACCTATCACCAGATAATTCCAAATCAACTTTTTGGCCGCATTCACGGAACCAGGCGAACGCTGGTTTGGGGAATGATGCCGATTGGGTCTGCCGTTGGTGGTTTGCTTGCGCTGATTGACCTACGGGCGCCGTTCCTTATCGCCGGCGGAATCTGCGCATTGGCTGCACTTATCGGGATTCCATTTGTGCGAAGCCTTGGCAAGTTGTTGCCAGTCAAGAGCTAGTCGTGCGTTAGTTTTTGCCGACCACCCAGGCGCTGGCCTGATCTAGGGTCGGGTGCTCAAATTTGAAGCCGGTCGAAAGCAGCTTGGTCGGCACCATGTTTTGGCTGCATAGCAAAAGTTCCACAGCGGCCTCGCCGATCAGCATCTTCATTGCGAAGGCCGGAACATCAAAAAAGGATGGGCGATTGAGGTGCTTTGCCAGGCTTTCCACAATGTCTCTGCAGGTGGCTGGCTCGGGTGCCGTTAGGTTGAATGGCCCCTGCGCCGAAGGCGTGTTGATTAGGTGAATGATTGCTGCGGCCTCATCTTTAACACTGATCCACGCCCACCACTGCTTGCCGCTGCCGAGTGCACCGCCAACTCCAAGTTTGATCAGCGGCAACAGTCGACCAAGGGCACCAAGCTTGCGTGACATAACCATCGTGGTGCGGGCCAAAATAACTCGAACGTCAGACGGAGCCTTGAGCGCCTCTTGCTCCCACGCGAAAGCTAGATCACTCAAGAAACCGGTGCCCTTGCCGCTGTCTTCAGTCAAAAGTTCGTCACCGCGGTCACCATAGAGCCCCGATGCAGAACCGCTGACTAACACCTTTGGGCGTTTGGTCGCAGAAGCAATTGCATCAACCAGGGTTCTAGTTGAGTCAAGGCGTGAATTCACGATTTCTTGCTTATAGGCCTTGGTCCAAGGAATCTTGCCCGTGGTTGCTCCAGCCATGTTGACCACTGCATCGACGGTCTCAATCACGCCGGGCGTGATGAAACCCTCAGATGGATTCCAGAAGACTTCTTCGTCTGAAATCGGCTCGCGACGAACCAACCGAATCGGTTCGTGACCAGAGGCCTTCAGCTGTCTGGCAACTTCGGTCCCGACCAGTCCGCTGGCTCCCGAAATGAGTACCCTCATGGTGTTCCAATCTCTCGTGATTTGAGTGTCGCCCTAGGGTTAACCAAAATCGTCTGGATTTGGTCCCACTCGCTCGCCGCCATCAAATTTTTCGAACAGCTCCATGTCTTCGGCGTCTAGTTTGAAATCAAAGACATCGATGTTTTCATCAAGGCGATCGTGGTTCGATGTTTTTGGAATCGCTAGGTTGCCCAGCTCGATGTGCCAACGCACCACAACTTGGGTAGGGGTCTTGCCATGCTTTTTAGCAATATGCGCTACCTCGCCTGAGTCGTTGTATCGGCCGCGTGCAAGTGGTGACCACGCTTCGGTGATAATGCCGTGCGATGCGTTGAAGGCACGGATGTCTTTCTGTTGCCAACCCGGGTGCAGCTCAATTTGGTTGATTGCCGGCACTGGGCCGCCCGAAGCCATCAGCTTTTCGAGGTGGTGGGGGTTGAAGTTCGAGACTCCAATTCCACGAATCTTTCCGCCTTCCATCGCCTTTTGAAAAGCCGACCAGGTTTCGACGAACTTGTCTTGCTTTGGGCATGGCCAGTGAACCAAGAGCAGGTCAACATAATCGATGTCGAGGCGGGTCAAACTTTCGTCGATGGCCTCTAGGGCACTGTCGTAACCCTGGCGATCGTTCCAAATCTTGGTGGTCACAAAGATTTCTTCTCGAGCAATGCCGGAGGTTCGGATTCCTTCGCCGACCTCGGCCTCGTTTCCATAGAGAGCCGCGGTGTCTACGCGACGGTAACCCTTGTTAATGGCTGCGTGAATCAGATCAACGGCTTCGTTCTGACCGACCTTGTATACACCGAGCCCCAACTGGGGCATCATCTGGCCGGTGTTGAGTTTGATCATTGGCATTTGTTCAGGCGAAAAGGTCATGATTAGCTCCACGGTCCAAATACTGGGTTCCACTCGGTGATAACTCGTTCTTCGAGGTAGCCACCGATGTCGAATGGGTCAAGATCGAGCACCTCGGCGAGCTGTTCGAGTGAATCTGCGCGCCAGATGAGTAAAGCGCCAGGATTGTTCACCAAGGGTCCGCTGGCCAAGAGGTATCCGCTGGCCAGATGTTCGGCAAGCCATTCGCGGTGCATTGGGCGCACTTCGGCTAGACCTTCATCATCGGTGTTGTAGTGATAGTTCACTGCAAAGATCGCCACTATTTATCTGCTTTCGTTTTGCCAAAAACTGGGGTGATACTCACGGTTATCAACGCAACAATTACGGCTGCGATTCCAAAGACCATCGAAACCGACATCGCTGCAGTTGGCGCAACCACATCGATGGCTATTCCCGCCATTGCGGCTCCTGCCGAGTAGCCCATCAGCTGACCGGTATTAATCCAGCCGTAGGCCTCGGCGGTGTCGTTCATCTTGATGTTGTTTGCGACTGTGGCGGCCAACACCGCAAAGGCAGGCGCAACACCAAGACCTGCAATAAAGAAGGTGGTTGCCATCCAGAGCGGGTCGCTTGGGTTCAGCAAATACAGTAGGTAGCCCGCGGCAATAATCGACAAGAACTTGGTGAGTGCCCACTTCGTTTTGGCGCGGTTGCCTAGAACCAAGCCACCCAAAATTGAACCCACCGATAGGGCTGCCAGAACCAAACCGGCAACGGCTTTGTCGGCCACAGCGACCGCGCCAACCTCAACCCCGCTAAAGCTGCCGACCATCAAGAAACCTATGATCACATTGGTTAGCACCAGCTTGCTTTTCAAAACCTTGCCCATTTTGCCGGTGCTCTTTGGAATCTTGAGTGCGCCAACCTCGGGGTTTGACGCGAACCAGAGTGCGCCAAGAATTTGAACAATACCCATTGCAACCACAACCGGCCCGGTGCCCCAGGTGGCAGCGCCGAAAGCGGCCAAAACTGGCCCGACCACCCAGATGAGTTCCTGAGCAGTTGCATCCAACGAGTAGACGGAATTGAGCAGTTTTTTGTCAACCAGAATCGGGTACAGGGTGCGCACCGCCGATTGAATGGGGGGAGAGGTTAGGCCAACGATCAGGGCAAGAAAAACCACGAGTGCCGGTGGCATATAGAAGATGCCGATGAGTGCGATTGCGATGGCGCCGATGACGGCACTGGTTAGGATTACTCGGCGAACCCCCAGTGGCCCGAGAAGGCGGCCAAGAAGTGGGCCAGATATGGCCGCTCCGATGGTCTCCGCGCCGAGCGCGATTCCTGCGATGGCATAGGAGTCGTGCATCTCCTCGATGTGCATCACGAAACCGAGGGTCATCATTCCAAATGGGAACCGAGCGAGCAGCTGCGACGAAATGACCCGAACGAAGCCGGGGGTTTGCGCCAGCGCAGAATAATCGCCCATAGTTCTTACAGCCTAGATCCAGCTGGGCAGCCACATGTGCACTTGCCAGTACCAGAACGGCACCCAGGTTCCGATCCAGATCGGCAAGAAGAAAAGCGTTGCGCCGAAGACCAGCAACAGATAACCAAGTGTGATTGCTTTAGCTTGTCTTTTGTTTGCGCTCAAGTCTCGGTAGATCTTCAAAACGTAGGCGAGCGCAAGAATCATCCAGGGTAGGAATGCAATCGAGTAGAACTGAAAAACCGTTCGGCTGGTAAAGGCTAACCAGGGCAAATAACCGCCGGCAATGCCAAGCAAAATGAGTCCGGCAACTCGGTCGCGTTGTCGAACGAACCAGATCAGCAAGAACAGTAGGGCTGCGGTCGCCGGTAGCCAAATAAATGGATTTCCAAGAGCGGTAATCGCACTCGAACAGCCGGAGGCCGAGGTGCAGCCATCCTGGCCCTCTGAAAGGCCCTCATAAAAAAAGCTGGTCGGGCGGGTAGCCAGTAGCCAGGTAAGTGGGTTTGATTGGTAAGAATGTGGGGTGTGCAGGTTAACGTGAAAGCCGTAGGCCTCTTGGTGATAGTGCCAGAGCGACTGCAGGCGGGTTGGCACTTGCGCCCAGATTCCGGTCGCTGGGTTCGATTCGGCCCACTTGGCGTCATAGCCCGTGCCGCCGATTAACCAGCCCGACCAGGTTGCAATGTAGGTGATGATGGCCGCTGGCACCATTAGTAAGAACGCGACCAGGCCGCTATCGACAAACCCGGCAAAAGCCCAGTTCTCTTGTCCGGCTCTTCGCCGGGCGAGGGTCTCGCTAATGACTACGTAAAGGCCAAAGGCTGCCAAGAAGTAAAGCCCCGACCACTTCACCGCTGATGCCGCACCCAGCGTTGCGCCGGTGGCAATTAGCCATGGCCTTGCCCAAACGACTCTCGAGATGTCTCGGTTTTGCTGATCGCGAAGCAAAAAATAGAAGGCGAGCAGTGCAAAGAAAGCCAGGATGTTGTCGAGTAGGGCCGTGCGTGAAAGCACTATGGCGTGCCCATCGATTGCAAGCAAGAAGCCGGCGATGAGCGCGTAAGCAGGTGATTTCAACAGCCTGCGGGCTACGACGATGATAAGACCGACCGAAGCGATCCCGAGCAGAGCCGTGGAAATTCGCCAAGAGAATGAGTTATCGGCACCAAAGACCCACATGCCCAGTCCGATGATCCACTTGCCCAGGGGCGGGTGAACCACAAAGGCTGGGTCGGTCAGGTAACCCCAAACGTTTCCGCCCTCAAAATTTGGGTTGTAATCGGCGGGCCAATTCTTTTCTGAGCCGGTGTTCCAAAGTGTCCAAGCGTCTTTTACGTAATAGGTCTCGTCGAAAACCAGTTTGGCTGGGTAGCCCAGATTCCAGAGGCGCAAGAATGCTGCCAACGCAATGACCGCCCAGGGCGCATACCGGTCAAATATTTGACGCGCCTTTGAGTTGCCGTTCAGGCGTTCGAGCAATGCAATCACGCCCTAATGCTAGACAATAGAACGTGCTCATTCTTGCTGCGACCCCAATTGGCAACCTTTCGGATGCCTCGCCTCGCCTACTAGAACACTTGCAAACCTCTAAGTTCATTTGTGCCGAAGACACCAGAAGCCTGTTGAAGTTAGCCAATTCACTTGGAATCAAACTTAATGCGCGTCTCTTTAGCCTTCACGAACACAACGAGGATGAGCGCTTGGGGCAGATTCTGGAAATTGCCGAGGATGAAACCGTTCTTGTGGTCAGCGATGCAGGCATGCCGACTGTTAGTGACCCTGGGTTCATGCTGGTTCGTGCAGCCGTTGCCGCTGGCATCGAAGTGACTGTTGTGCCTGGCCCATCAGCCGTATTGGCCGCGCTCGCCGTATCGGGTTTGCCAACCGACCGGTTCACCTTTGAAGGCTTTTTGCCGCGCAAATCGGGTGACCGTCGCAAGGCATTTGAAGCGCTAGCACGCGAGCCACGCACCATGGTCTTTTTTGAGTCGCCTCACCGCATTCTCGAATCTCTTCAAGATGCTGCCGCGGTGCTTGGGGGCACTCGTCGGGCCACGGTTTCGCGCGAACTCACCAAAAAGTTTGAACACACCGAGCGTGGTTCTCTTGATCAGCTGATTGAGTGGGCAAAGTCAGAACCTCGTGGCGAAATGGTCATGGTTTTAGCCGGAGCCGAGGCGGTCGAGGTTAAAGCAGAGAACCTGGTCGACCAGGTCTTGGCACTCACCGATGAGGGCACTGGGCTCAAGGCGGCGGTTGCCGAGATCGCAACGGCATCTGGCGCTAGCAAGGGTGAGCTATATCAATTGGTTCTAGAGCACCGCAAAGGGCACAAGGCCTAGCCTTCGGTTAAGATAGAGACCATGCCAAACCAAGCCAGCAAGTCGTTTTACGTCACGACTCCAATCTTC
>JBEGKM010000060.1:0-6072 GCA_041184065.1 Actinomycetota bacterium | reverse complement strand
CGAACGGCCAACCTCGACAGCGTCGTCTTCGGAAGCCGCGTTTACAACCTGGATCGCGATGTCGTGGCTTGAGCCTTCCGCATCGCGAAGCAACTGAAGCGCAAGACTCATGGCTACCTCGGTTAGCGCAGAAGTGAAATCTGCCTCATGAGGAGTGACTGCGCTGGCACCAGAAGCCATGAGGGTGACTTGGTCGTTGGTCGACATGCAACCGTCGGAGTCGAGACGATCGAAACTTACGCGTGTTGCAGCCCGCAGAGCGCGATCGAGAAACGCGCTGTCAGCGACGATGTCAGTGGTGATTACGACCAGCATCGTGGCGAGGCCCGGGGCAAGCATCCCCGCACCTTTGGCCATGCCACCGATCGACCAGCCATCCTTGCTGACGTGGCTTGCGGTTTTTGAGACCGAGTCGGTTGTCATGATTGCCTCGGCAGCCAGCTGGCCACCTTGATCGCTTAGTTCACCGGCAGCGGCATCAACGCCGGCGATCAGTTTTGACAGATCAAGCTGCTCGCCAATCAAACCGGTCGAGCAAACCAAAACGTCGCCCGCAGAGACGCCAAGCTTTTCGGCAACAGCCTCGGCTGTCGAGTGAGTCGTCTGAAAACCCTGCGCGCCGGTGTAGCAGTTTGCGCCACCAGAGTTAAGCACGATGGCCGAAACCTCGCCATCGAGGATTACCTGCTTGCTCCAGATGATTGGATTTGCCTGGCATCGGTTGGTGGTAAAAACCGCGGCAGCGGCATTTAGCGGACCGAGGTTTTGCACCAAGGCTAGATCGCGGTTTCCTGACTTTTTGAGGCCAGCATGAACCCCGACAGCAGCGAAACCTTTTGGAGTGGTTACGGTCATTATTTGACGCCGTTCTTTGCGAGTGAAATGTTGTCGAGACCGATGCCTTCAGGCAGGCCAAGTGCGATGTTCATGGATTGGATGGCCGCCCCACCGGTGCCCTTGACCAAGTTATCGATGGCACAGACTGCTACTAGGCGGTTGGCATGTTCATCGACCGCGATGCCGGTGATCGCAAAGTTTTCGCCGATAGTGTCGGCGGTAGATGGGAACTGGCCAGCAGGTAGAACCTTCATGAACGGCTCTGCCTCATAGAACTTAGCGTAAGCAGCCTGAAGGCTTTCGATGGTTGCCCCCGGCTTTAGCTTGGCGGTGTTTACTGCCAAGATGCCTCGCTCGAGTGACGACAAAACCGGCGTGAACGAAACCTGAATGCGAGCACCCGCAGATTTTGACAGGTTCTGCTCGATCTCGGGAGTGTGGCGGTGAACGCCACCAACTTGGTAGGCGCTGGCCGAACCAGTCGGTTCAATTTCGAGGAGTTTTTCTGTGGCACCGCGGCCGGCGCCAGATGTGCCGACCGTGAGAACGCTTACGATGTCATCGACTTCGACCAGACCCGCTGCCAGCGCCGGTGCCAGACCTAGCGTGATCGCGGTTACATTACAGCCGGGCACAGCGATTCGCTTTGTGCCCCTGAGAGCCTCTCGCTGCTTGTCTCCACCTGGGCTGATCAGAAGTTCCGGCATGCCATAGGTCCAGCTGCCGGCGTGTTCTCCCCCGTAAAACTTTTGCCAGTCTGACTCACTTTCGAGCCTGAAGTCGGCACCGCAATCGAGCACAAGGGTATCTGGCGAAAGCCAAGCAGCAACCTCGGCTGATTTCGAGTGAGGCAGAGCCAAAAATACGATGTCGTGCCCGCTGAGCGACTGAGCGTCGTTTGGCGAGAACACCATGTCGGCAAACTTGGCAACACCGGGGTGAAGACTAGAAACCCTCTCGCCGACCATGCTGCTTGCCGTTACGGTCTTTAGTTGCAACTGCGGATGCTTCGCAATCAAGCGCAACAGTTCGCCACCAACATTGCCACTCGCGCCAGCGACGGCTACTGAGAATGTCATCGGGTTCCTAACTGTTGAAAAGTGCTGCCTAAGCCCTGAGGGTTGCGCCAAATTTGGCGTTTGCTAGCGCTACGGCTGCGTCGCGCGCCTCACTGGCTTCGGCTTGGGTGAGAGTGCGATCGGCGGCGCGGAATCTAAGGGCGAAGGTCAAAGACTTTTTACCTGCCTCGACGTTATCGCCACGATAGTCGTCGACAAGCACAACATTCTCGAGCAATTCGCCAGCACCAACAGTGATTGTGTTCAAGAGTTCGGCGGCAGGCAAGGTTGCATCAACCACCAGTGATAGGTCTTGGGTCGCTGCGGGCATTGTGCCGATTTCAGAGGCCTGAACCACATTTGGCGCCGCTGTGTAAAGCCGGTCAAGGTTGATTTCGACCGCAGCAATTCTTCGAGGAAGGTTGTTGTCTAACGCCAGTTGGGGATCGAGCTCTCCGGCAAAACCAATTGAAAGCTCACCAGAAGCCGTTGGCACCAAAATCTCGGCGGTGCGACCCGGGTGAAAGCCCGCTGGCGTTGCTTGGCGAACGATTGGCTCGACACCAACCGCATGTGCAGCCACGCGAACAGCCTGAATTGCATCCTTGAAATCAGCCGACCGCGAAGACAACCCCACTTGATCAGCCACGCGCTTTCCGGCAAATAGAACTGCCAGGTGTTTTGGCTGAGCCGGGATGGTTGCCTTTAGCGCCGCTAGCGCGCTGGACGAAGGAAGTTCGTTGCCAACCGGAAGCGGTGGATTAGTGCCGATGACGGAAATCGGCTCGAAGACCGAGCCCTCTTCGAAAATAGCCAAGTCTGTTAGACCGCGAGAATAGTTGCGCTTGGCTGCCTCGATTAGGCCGGGCAGGATTGCGGTTCGCATCTCGGCGGCATCGTCTTGCAGAGCGTTAGCAAGTTTGACGACCGGGCGACTCTTGTTCTCGCTGAACCAGACATTTGCTTCGCTAGATAAGAACGGGTAGGTCAAGACCTCGACGTGGCCAGATGCCGCGAGCGCATTGACAATCGCACGGCGACGCTTCTGAGTTGTCGAGAGCCCACGACCTGGAGGAGCTACCGGAAGTCGGGATGGGATTCGGTGGTAGCCACCGATTCGAGCGATCTCTTCTACCAAGTCGGTCTTGTGCGTGATGTCTGGTCGCCAGGTTGGCGCAATAACTTCGAACCCAGCCTCTACAGAAGCAACCACACAACCAATTTGCTGCAAAATATCGGTGATTTCATCAGCACTGTATTCGACACCGACAAGTTCGGTGGCAAATTCGGCTGGCAGCCAAATCGGGCTGGCCTGAGTTTCGGCACGGTAGTCGGCGCCAAGGCTGTCTGCTGCTCCCATGGCGTGCACCTCTAGAAGCTGCACAACTCGCGCTGCGGCGTTGTCGGCCATTCGAGGGTCAACTCCGCGCTCAAAGCGTTTCGAGGCCTCAGAGGTGAGCTTGTGGCGGCGAGCAGAACGAGCAATAGAAATCGGCTCAAAGTGTGCGGCCTCAACTAGCACATTGACGGTGGTGTCGCTGACTTCGGTTGACTCGCCACCCATCACACCGGCAAGACCCACGGCCCCGTTTTCGTCGGCCATTACCAAATCTTCGAGATCGAGCTTTCGCTCCTGCCCATCGAGAGTCTTGAGTGTCTCTCCAGGCAAAGCACGACGAATCGTCATGCCACCTTTGAACTTATCTAGGTCATAGGCATGCGTTGGCTGCCCTAGTTCGAGCATGGTGTAGTTCGTGATGTCTACCACGAGCGAGATTGATCGCATGCCTGCCATCTTTAGCCTGGCGACCATCCATGGTGGGGTTGGTTTGGTTGGGTCGATGCCCTTGACCACGCGCAAAACCACACGTTGAGTGCAAGCTGTGTCGCGAATTGGTGCCTTGTCGCTGATAGTCAGCGGGAAGCCCTCGGCGCGCTCGATGTGCGCATTGCTTTTGGGGTCACGGAAGTCGGCTCCAGTGGCGTGTGACAGCTCACGTGCAATGCCTCGAATCGAAAAGCAGTAGCCTCGGTCGGGCGTCACGTTGACCTCGGCCGCTTGCTCAGTTAGGTGAAGGAGCTCAAGCGCATCGGTGCCCACCTTTGGGTCGAGACCCATGGTGTGCAAACGGATGATGCCCGCGTGGTCGTCGCTGAGGTTTAGCTCGCGAGCCGACGCCATCATGCCGTCGCTGATGTGGCCGTAAGTGCTTCTTGCTGCGATCTTGAAATCGCCCGGCAAAACCGCACCCGGAAGACAGACCACGACTTTGTCGCCAACCTCAAAATTGCTAGCACCGCAAACGATGCCTCGAACATCTGCCCCGCCGTCGGCGGCCTTAGTGCCATCGGCCGCGACGCGAACCTGACACCAGCGAATGGTCTTGCCATTGCTTTGAGGCTCAGGCTCGAAAGACAACACCTGCCCGACAACCACCGGACCGGTTACGCCAAAGCTGTGAACGCCCTCTTCTTCGAGACCTACCTTGACTAGATCTGCCATCACCGATTCAGGCGTGGCATCTGCCGGCAGGTCGACATACTCTGCCAACCATGAAAGTGGAATACGCATTAGAGATTCACTCCAAACTGCTCACTGAAGCGAACGTCAGATTCGACCATGTCGTGCATGTCACGAACATCGTTGCGGAACATAAGAGTGCGCTCGATGCCCATGCCGAAGGCGAAGCCCGAGTAAACCTCGGGGTCAATGCCGGCGGCCTTTAGAACGTTTGGGTTGACCATGCCGCAGCCGCCCCACTCGACCCAGCGCGCGCCACCCTTGGCACCCGGGTGCCAAACATCGAGCTCAGCCGACGGTTCGGTGAACGGGAAGAATGAAGGACGCAGGCGAATTTGAGCATCGTCGCCGAACATGATTCGAGCAAAGTGCTCGAGGGTGCCACGAAGATCGGCCATGGTTAGGCCCTTGTCGACCGCTAGGCCCTCGACCTGGTGGAAAACTGGAGTGTGGGTGGCGTCTAGCTCGTCAGTGCGGAAAACTCGGCCCGGGCAAAGAACATAAATTGGCAGGTCGCGTTCGAGCATGGAACGAACCTGAACCGGAGAGGTGTGGGTGCGAAGCACAAGGTGAGATTCGACCGGATCAACGAAGAAGGTGTCCTGCATTGCGCGGGCAGGGTGGTCGGCGTCGAAGTTGAGGGCGTCGAAGTTGAACCATTCGCTCTCGACCTCGGGGCCTTCGGCGATTTCCCAACCCATACCGACAAACACATCTGAGATTTGATCTTGCAACAATGACAAGGGGTGACGCGCACCCAGCCTTGAAGGTGCGGCTGCCGAGGTCACGTCGACCGATTCTGCGGCTAGTTTGGCGCGCTCTTCGACGGCAAAAAGTTCTGCTTCGCGTGCGGCAAAGGCAGCATTCAGTTCGGCGCGGGCCTTGCCAATCAACTGACCGGCCGAGGCCTTGAACTCATTCGGAAGGTTCTTGACCAAACCGTTGAGTTTGGCAATCTCTGACTGCTCGCCCACCGAAGAGGCGCGGGCAGCCTTGAGCGCGGCAAGATCTGAGGCATCGTTGATTGCGGCAAGCGCATTGGCAACGGCTGAATCTACGGCCGATTGGGTGATTGGATTTTCAGCAGACATATGGCTTCAAGTCTAACGATTTGAAGGCGACTAGCTGGTTTAAAACGCCCTACTGCTGGTTTTGAGCGAATGCCGATGCGTAGAGGCAAATACTTGCTGCGGTAGCAAGGTTTAGCGATTCGGCAGCTCCGTAAATTGGAACCGCAACTTCGCGATCGACAAGTTCGAGAGTTTCAGGTTCAAAACCCCACGCCTCGTTGCCAAAGACCCACACGGTGGGCTTGGCAAGGGTTTCATCGCCGAGACTTGGGATGGTGTCGCCCCCGCCATTGGCGGCAAAAACCTGAAGCCCAGCGGCTTTGAGCTTTGTGATTGCCTCTTCGATGTCGATATCGACCGCAAAAGGCAGGTGAAAAACCGAGCCGGTGGTTGAACGCACAACCTTCGGGTTGTAGACATCCACGCTGTTAGCGCTGAACAAGACTGCATCTGCGCCAGAAGCATCTGCCGCACGAAGCACTGTGCCGGCATTGCCCGGGTCACGGATGTTAGCCAGTAAGGCAATCAGCCGAGGCCTGGCTGCGATGATGTCGTCGAGTGACACATCGAGCTGTTCACAGACGGC
>JBEGKM010000059.1:0-6126 GCA_041184065.1 Actinomycetota bacterium | reverse complement strand
AACGCCCAGGGTTTCGCCCGCGCAGTTGTTGATGGCGAGGTAGTTCAGCTTGCCGAGGCTCAGCCACTAAAAAAGACCTTCAAGCACGACATCTCTGTGGTGGTTGACCGTCTAGTAAACAAGCCAGATATCATCGGTCGTCTTGCAGACTCTGTCGAGACAGCGCTAAAACTTGCCGGCGGAAGAATTTTGATCGACCTTGTCGACGTTGCTGACGGCCCAACCAAAACGCGAGTCTTCAGCGAAAAGATGTCTTGCCCCAACGAACATGCCTTGAGTTTGACCGAAATCGAGCCGCGCACCTTTTCGTTCAACGCACCATTCGGCGCATGTCCAACTTGTTCTGGCCTTGGCACTAAGCAGGCTGTGGATGGTGACTTAGTTATTGGCGACCACGAAGCAAGCATCAACGGGGGAGTCATTCTGCCTTGGTCTACCCAGGGCAAGGGCTTGTTCAGCTACTTCACCCGCATGCTCGAAGGCCTAGCCGCCGACATGGAATTCTCGCTTGATACCCCGTGGAACGAGCTGCCAGAAGAAGTTCAGCAGGCTGTGCTGCACGGCAACAATTTCGACGTTCAAGTTAAGTGGAAGAACCGCTATGGCCGCGAGCTGCGCTACACCACTGGCTTCGAGGGTGTTCTCAGCTACATCGAACGTAAGTACCTCGAATCAGAGAACGACTTTGCCCGAGGCCGTTGGAGCGGTTTTTTGCGTGAGGTTCCATGTTCGGCCTGTGCCGGCAAGCGCCTAAAGCCAGAAGTCTTGGCGGTCAAGGTTGACGACCGCTCTATTGCCGATGTAGCCGCGATGAGTCTTGGCGAGGCCGTCGAATTCTTCGACAAAATCACCTTGGATGACCGTGATGTGAAGATCGCCGCCCAGGTGCTGCGCGAAATTCGTGCCCGTCTAGACTTCTTGATCGCGGTTGGCCTCGACTACCTGAGCCTTGAACGAGCCGCCGGCAGTCTTTCTGGAGGCGAAGCGCAACGCATTCGTTTGGCTACTCAGATTGGTTCTGGCCTGACCGGAGTTCTATACGTTCTAGATGAACCAAGCATTGGTTTGCACCAGCGCGACAACCGTCGACTAATCGACACGTTGCTCAAGCTTCGCGACCTTGGCAACACCCTGATCGTCGTAGAGCACGACGAAGATACCATCAAGGCCTCCGACTGGATCGTCGACATCGGCCCTGGCGCCGGCGTCAACGGTGGAACCGTGGTTCACAGTGGACCTTATAAAGAACTCCTCGAGAACAAGAACTCAGTCACCGGTGCATTTATGGCTGGGCGCGAAAGGATTGAGACTCCGAAAAAGCGACGCCAAATCGACCCGTCACGCAAAATCAAGGTGGTTGGCGCACGCGAGAACAACCTCAAGACCGTGGATGTCGAATTCCCTCTGGGCACACTGACCGCAGTCACAGGCGTTAGCGGCTCGGGCAAATCGTCGTTGGTAAACGACGTTCTCTATGAAGTGCTAGCCAATACCCTCAACGGGGCTAAGGGTGTTGCTGGAAAGCACACTCGAATCGAAGGCTTAGATCAGCTAGACAAGGTAGTGCACGTAGACCAGAATCCGATTGGCCGCACGCCTCGTTCGAACCCGGCTACCTATACCGGCGTCTTTGACCACATTCGCAAACTCTTTGCTGACACCCAAGAGTCGAAGGCCCGCGGCTATCAGCAGGGTAGATTCTCGTTCAACGTCAAGGGTGGTCGCTGCGAAGCTTGTTCGGGTGATGGAACTCTGCGCATCGAAATGAACTTCTTACCCGATGTCTACGTGGCTTGCGAGGTTTGCCACGGGGAGCGCTACAACCGCGAAACTCTGCAGGTGAAGTACAAGGGCAAGAACATCGCCGAGGTTCTCGAAATGCCGATCGCCGAAGCGGCCGAGTTCTTCGCGCCAATTAGTTCGATTGCCCGATTCTTGGTCACGCTGGTCGAGGTTGGTCTTGGCTACGTGCGCCTGGGTCAGAGCGCAACCACGTTGTCTGGTGGCGAGGCTCAGAGAGTCAAACTTGCCACAGAACTTCAGAAGCGCTCGAATGGACGTAGCATCTATGTGCTCGATGAGCCCACCACCGGCTTGCACTTTGAGGATGTTCGCAAGCTGTTGTTGGTTCTGAACGGGCTAGTCGACAAGGGAAACACCGTACTGGTTATTGAACACAACTTAGATGTGATCAAGTGCGCCGACTGGATTGTGGACATGGGGCCAGAGGGTGGCTCGCGAGGCGGCGAGGTCGTCGCAACAGGAACACCTGAGCAGGTAGCCAAGAACAAGAAGAGCTTCACCGGAGAGTTCCTGAAGGAAATGCTCGGCTAGTGGCAAACGACCTGTCGTTTCGCCCAAAAACCGGAGAAATCCCGACCAATCCGGGGGTCTACCGCTGGCTTGACGCTAGCGGTCGGGTTCTCTACGTGGGTAAAGCCAAAAACCTGAGAGCCCGCCTCAGCAACTACTTTGGCCCTCTCGAAAGCCTGCACGAACGCACCAGGCGCATGGTTACCTCTGCCGTTGATGTGCAGTGGACCATCGTCAAAACCGAGTATGAGGCACTGCAACTCGAATTCACCTGGATCAAAGAGTTCGATCCGCCGTTCAACGTTCGCTTCAAAGACGACAAGTCATACCCCTACCTTGCTGTTTCGACCGGAGACGCTTTTCCAAGGGTTTTCATCACCCGTAATCGCGAACTCAAGGGGGTCAAGTATTTCGGTCCTTACACTCAAGCCTGGGCGGTGCGCGAGACCTTAGACACCCTGCTCAAGGTTTATCCGGTTAGAAGCTGCTCGTCGGGTGTGTTTCAGCGCGCTCAGTCAGCCGGTCGAGCCTGCCTGCTTGGCGACATCGGAAAGTGTGCTGCACCCTGTGTTGGCCGGGTCAGCTCAACCGAGCACAAAGCAATAGCGAAACAGTTCGTCGATTTCATGGGTGGCGGCGACACCGAACACGTAGAGACCCTGCGCGCACGAATGTTTGAGGCCTCAGAAACCCAGCAATACGAGTTGGCGGCTCGCCTTCGAGACAACGTCGAGGCACTCGAGGCGGTTCTTGAAAAAAGCACCGTGGTGTTCAGTGACAACACCGATGCCGACCTCTTTGGCATCGCAGATGACGAACTGGCTGCAGCGGTTTCGCAATTCATCGTGCGTGGCGGTCGCATTAGAGGTGTGCGCGGTTGGGTTGTCGACAAAGAGTTAGAGCGCGACCTGAGCGAACTGGTCGAGTATGTCTTACAGAACGTTTATTCGCCGATCGATGGCACCGAGCCTCAAGAGGTGCCTCGCGAAGTGATTGTGCCGGCGTTGCCCGCAGATGCAAAAGAACTCGGCAAATGGTTGGGCCAGTTGCGAGGCTCAAAGGTTGATCTGCGAGTTGCTCAACGTGGAGACAAAGCGGCGCTTGCCGAAACTGCCCTGACCAATGCAAAACACGCTCTGATGCTCTACAAGACCAGGCGAAGCGCCGACTTCACAGCTCGTGCCGACGCGCTTGCAGGCATTCAACGAGCGATAAGCCTCGATGAAGCACCGCTTCGCATCGAATGTTTTGACGTTTCACACCTTGGTGGCACCGGGGTAGTGGCCTCTATGGTTGTGTTCGAAGACGGTTTGCCTAAAAAAGATCACTATCGGCGATTCTCGATAGAGGAAACCACCGATGACACCGAGTCGATTTATCAGGTGCTGTCTCGTCGATTGAAATATTTGAAAGATCCAACTGCCGATGAAGAACTGGTCGATCCCGGAAAATTCAGTTACCGCCCCTCGCTGCTAATAGTCGATGGTGGTTTGCCACAGGTAAACGCCGCCCAGCGAGCAATCAACGATTCTGGAGTGGCCGGGCTCACCGTGGTCGGTTTGGCGAAGCGACTCGAAGAGGTTTGGGTGCCCGGTGATGAGTTTCCGATAATTCTTCCGCGTGCGACCGACGAACTTTTTCTGCTGCAACGAATTCGCGATGAGGCGCACCGCTTTGCGATTACCTATCAACGCAAAAAACGCTCGAGCAGCATTGCCAGCATTCTGAGCGAGATCCCTGGATTGGGTGAGAAGCGAATCAGTGCCCTCTTGCGAAGGTTTGGGTCGGCGAAACGCCTCAAGGTTGCCTCGGTTGAAGAGATTGCCGAGGTTGCTGGAATCGGAAATTCACTCGCGGTTCAGATTGTCGAGGGATTAAAAAAGTAACGATTTGCAATCGGCGTGTCGCGAGGGGTTAGACTTCTACAAACCGCGTCACAGCAAGCAACACGCCGAGACGCGAGATTTCGAATTTGACCGGCGAAGGAGGGGCGAGTGTCTAGCGAAAAGAAGCACGAACTCCTGATTGTCACAGGCATGTCTGGGGCCGGCAGATCCACTGTTGGCAACGCGCTTGAAGACCTCGGCTGGTATGTCGTCGACAACCTTCCGCCACAAATGCTTGGCCCGATTGCCGACCTGTTCACTCTCGCCAAGACACCGCTGCCACGTTTGGCCGTTGTGATTGATGTTCGCGGAGGCGATTTTTTCAGCGAACTTCAAGAGCACCTTGCGCAACTGCGCACCAGAAGCATCAACCTTCGTCTGCTCTTTCTTGAGGCAACGGATGCTGCACTGGTAAAGCGCTTTGAGTCGGTTCGAAGGCCACACCCACTGCAGGGCAACGGAACCATCCTTGATGGAATTGGCGAAGAGCGAGTTCGCCTGCTGAGCCTGAGAGAGGCTGCCGATGTCGTAATTGACACCAGCGACCTCAATATTCACCAGCTGTCGAACAAGATCAGCGAAGGATTCACTCTCGAGCACTCTCAGCGCCTGCAAATCACGGTAATGAGCTTTGGTTTCAAATACGGCTTACCTTCAGATGCCGACCTGGTGGCCGACATGAGATTCTTGCCCAACCCGTTTTGGCAAGAAGCGCTTCGACCATTCACCGGCGAAGACCAGGCGGTCAGCGATTTTGTTCTCGGGCAACCCGGCGCAGAAGACTTCATCACAAACTATCTGTCAGCGCTCAAGCCTGTGCTGCGTGGATACGTTCAAGAAAATAAGCGTTACGCGACGATTGCCATTGGTTGCACCGGAGGCAAGCACCGCTCGGTGGCAACGGCCAAGCGTATCGCAGCAGAGTTGGCAAAACTTCCAGATGTAGCCGTGAGCATCAAGCACCGCGATCTCGGCAAGGAATAGGGGATAAGACATGGCACTAACCGCAGACCTCAAAGATGAGCTCTCACGTTTAGAAATCAATAAGAACTCGGTTCGCATGGCCGAGCTGGCGACAATTCTTCGCTTCTCAGGGGGACTTCACCTGATTTCGGGAAGAGTTGCCGTCGAGGTTGAACTAGACACCGCTCAGCTTGCTCGACGGGTTCGCAAGGACCTGGTTGAACTGTTTGGTATCGAGTCAGAACTGGCGATCATTTCACCAAGTGGAATACGTCGCACCAGCCGCTATCAGGTGCGAGTCATCAAACAGGGTGATGTTCTTGCTCGTCAAACCGGTCTTCTTGACCAGCGAGGCCGCCCGGTGCGTGGCCTACCGGCGCTATTGGTGTCGGGTTCAATTCCCGAGGCTCAGGCTGTCTGGCGCGGAGCATTCTTGGCACATGGTTCACTAACCGACCCGGGTCGCTCAGCTGCGCTCGAGATAACTGCGCCGGGCAACGAAGCCGCGATGGCCTTGGTTGGTGTGGCTCGTCGATTGGGCGTTCAGGCAAAAGCGCGCGAAGTGCGTGGCGTTTACCGAGTTGTCGTGCGCGAGGGTGAAGCCATCGCAACCATGCTCACCCAGATGGGTGCTCACACTCAGGTTTTGCGATGGGAAGAGATGCGACTGCGGCGAGAGGTTCGGGCGACCGCAAACCGTCTAGCCAATTTCGACGATGCCAACCTTCGCCGATCGGCTCAGGCAGCCGTTGCAGCGGGTGCCCGTGTCGAAAGAGCTCTCGAAATTTTGGGAACCGACATTCCCGAGCACCTTCGCTATGCAGGCCAACTCCGCTTGCAACACAAGCAGGCGAGCTTAGACGAGCTTGGTCACTTGGCAGACCCTGTGATGACTAAAGACGCAATAGCCGGAAGAATCCGAAGACTGTTGGCGATGGCAGATAAGAAGGCTGAAGAGCTAGGT
>JBEGKM010000058.1:0-6129 GCA_041184065.1 Actinomycetota bacterium | reverse complement strand
TCGCTTCAACGGGGTGCCGTGCCAAGTTTGCAAATAGACCTGTCCAGGAACCTTGCGAAAATACCAAGGCCAGTTGGTGTTGTTTACCAGATACTTTGACGTCGCAAGCGCATCTAGCCATTCGCGACTGCCAAAACGCACCCCGATTGCGCCCTCGGGGGCTTTTGTGCCCGGGCCGGTTGTCCAAACAAACTTCAGGTCGGGGCGAACCCGCTTCAACTCAACGAAGATGTCGTAAGGGTTGTCTCCGATTACCTTGCCCTGAAAAGATTCGAAGAATACCTGGTTTTTGAGCGACTTGGTTGCCTGCGGGCGATACTGCCACTTGCGCAAATACTGGCCCCCACGCCTGCGCAGTGCCCCGGCGATTCGGGTTGGCGAATAGGTCTTCATCAGTCGGCTTATTTTGCTCACTTAACCTGCTCCTTGGTCATGCGGCTGCGATCGATGGTCATACCAGCGCCCACCAAATAACCTCGAATGAAGCCCCAGCCCCACGAAAGATGCATGGTTGGCAAAACCACTAGCAAGGCGACGCGATCTTTGAGCTGCAAGCCCTTGGCTGTGATTGCCAAATACGAGACACCCAATAAGTAGGCTGCCGTGGGAAAAATTGCCACCGGGTTGGCATCGAGCAGGTCGACACAACTGAGAATCAAAATCAGCACTAAAACGGGCGGAGCGAAATAACGCTTAGAGGCTCGTTTCAAATCGCGTCGGGTTAAGTCGCCGCGCCAAACTCCGGTCGAATAAAACTGCTTCGCCAGTCGACCCCAACGACCCCGCGGCCAATAGGTAACTTTTAGCTCGGGTGAGAACCAAACCAAACCGCCGGTCTTTTTTATTCGCTGCGCTAGATCCCAGTCTTCACCGCGAATGATGGCTTCGTCATAACCACCAACCCGCTCGAGCGCAGACTTCTTGAAAATGCCCAGGTATGCGCTTTCGGCTTCGCCAGCCTCGCCACCGACGTGATAGCGGGCACCGCCGATGCCGAATTTGCTGGTGTAGGCCCAGGCAACCGCACGCTGAAAGGCGCTTCGCCCCTTGGCATCCATGATGCCGCCAACCAAGTCAGCGCCCGTCCTAAGCAATTCGGTGATGCCATTTTTGATGTACCCCTGTGCCGGCTCGCTGTGGGCATCTACGCGAATGATGTAGTCGTGCTTGGCAATCTTGATGGCGGCATTCATGCCGACCGTCGTTAGGCCCTTAGGGTTAGGCATTAAAACTACGCGCGGGTCGGCCTCGGCCAGTTCGGCCGCGATGCGATCGGTCTCGTCTTTTGATGGGCCAAGAGCCAAGATCAACTCAATGGTGCCTGGGTAATCCTGAGCCAATATGCTTGCCGCTGCGGCCGCCAGGTGCCCCTCTTCGTTGAGCACCGGCATGATTACGCTGACCGCTGGGAGTGCTTTGTTCTCTGTCGCCATGACTAGTCGATCGTGTCAGAACCGGTGTGCAGGTTGTAGGCATAGACCACGGTCTTGGGGTCGCCATCCATCTTTAAGACACCCTTTTCGATCCAAATGACTCGGGTGCAGGTGTCGAGAATCGACTTCATGCTGTGGCTGACTAAAAACACGGTTCCGGCGTTGGCGCGCATTTCACGCATGCGTGCCTCTGACCGGTTGCGAAACTCTTGGTCACCAACCGCTAAAGCCTCGTCGATGATCAGAATATCGTGGTCGCGCGAGGCGGCAATCGCGAAACGAAGTCGAGCAGCCATTCCCGAAGAGTAGGTGCGCATCGGTAGGTCGATGAACTCTTCGAGGCCCGCGAACTTGATGATGTCGGTTACTGCGGCATTGATTTGCTTGCGAGTGAAACCGAGCGCCAAACCGCCGAGCAAGATGTTTTTTTCACCCGATAGTGCCGGCATCAAGGCAGCACCAACGCCAAGAAGAGTTGGTCTGGCAAATGCATACACTCCACCGCCAGCGATTGGGGTGAGGCCAGCGATGGCACGCATCAAAGATGACTTGCCCGAACCGTTGCTGCCAATGATGCCAACCGAGTCGCCCTCATAAATTGTGAAGCTGACCTTTTTGACGGCGTTGACCTCACGCAGGTTTAACTTGCGCGAAAACAGCCCACCTCCGGCCAGGCGACGGGTTGCCTTACGGCCGCTGGCAAACACCTTGTAGGTCACGTCGACATTGTCGACAACAACTACCGGCCTGCGGGTTTCGGTTGCCTGCGGCTTAGTCTTCGCGGCCATAGCGCTCCTCCGCCTTCCAGAAGAACCAAACGCCAACAATAAGTGCACCGAACGCCCAGCTGGCACAAACCGCCCAAAGGTTTAGCGACATCGAATAGCCCTCAACCAAGGCGCCGCGAGCGGTGCTAATGAACGCATAAACCGGGTTGAAGTCCATCAACTTCAAAAGTGTTGGATAAGAGCCGAGCACCCGTTCCATGCTGAAGAAGATGCCGCTGGTGTAGAACATCACTCGGTTGGCAAACGGAATGAGCTTGTTGATGTCTTCGATGTGCACGGTGAGCCGAGCAGAAATCAGCGCCAAACCAAACGCAAAAATTGCCATCAAGGCCAGCAGTGGAATCATCAGAAGCCAGTTGAAGGTGATGTTCTGCTGGAAGCCGATGAGCACCACAAGCAACAACCCGATCTGCGGCAGAAGGTTTAGAAATTGGCGAAGCACCGACGAGAACGGCAACAACATGCGCGGAAAGTTGAGCGACCTAACCAGGCCGAGGTTGCTGGTTACCGAGGTTGCACCGGTCGAGATTGAACTCTGAATAAACGAGAACAAAAACACGCCGGTAAACAAGAACGGGATGAAGTTTGTGGGGCGGTCACCACCAATGATGATGCCGAAGATCAGGCCATAAACCGCACCCTGAATGGTTGGCAGCAGAATGACCCACCACTTGCCGAGGCGGTTCTTGGCATTTGCGGCCTGGTTGGCAAAGACCGACATGGTGATCGCAAAGTCTCGGCGCTGCCATGCCATTTTGAGATATTCGACCAACGGGGGCCTCGCGCCAACGCGCTTTAACCCGTGCTCGCGAGCGTAATCAGCAACACTCATTCGGGCTCCTCGGGTTTGAAGTTTGGTGTCAAAAGTCTATCGCCGACGGGGCGACTCGACCCTAGTTTGAAGGGCTCGGCGAAGCCGATTGCTTGAACTCGTCTTGAATCAGCTTGCGAATTTCTTTGAAGTTTGGCCAGACCACGTCGACCGTTGGTGGGGTAAGTGTGATCGAGGTGATGCCCTGCGACTTTGCCTTAATCGCAAGGTCAACATACTGAGAAAGCATGCCACTTGGAATGTTGGTTTTGACCAGCTTTTCGCCGGCCGAGGCAATCTGCTGGAATCGACTGAGCACGTTTGCCGGGTCCATCTGTTGCAACACGGCATCCTCTACCTCGTGCTGACGCTTCATGCGGTCGTAGTCGCTGGTGCTGTGACGGGAGCGCGCGTACCAGAGTGCGTGATAGCCATCGAGGCGCTGCTTGCCAACCTCGATCCAACCCTTGACGTCAGATAGATCGTCCGCTTGTCCACCGATAGGCAGGCGCTGCTTGACGTCGATTTCAATGCCGCCCAAGGCATCGATTAGCGAAGAGAACGCGGCCATGTCGACCATGACATACGACTGAATCTTAAGACCAGTCACATATTCGATTGCCTCTTTGGTGGCCTCGATGCCGGGCGATGAGCCCTGCTTTACGGCATTCGGGTAAAGGTCTTCGTGGTTGTCGGTGACGTCTTTGAAGATAGCGTTGATGAGGCATTCGAAGCCACAGTTCCAGCCCTTTGGATAGACGGTGAGCATCGGCGAACCAGCCGAGAAGCTTACGTGCTGGAGGTTGCGCGGAATGCCGATGTTGACGGCTTTGCCGGTTGCGGCATCGATGCTGATTACCGACATCGAATCTGGGCGAATGCCGAAGCGATCGCGGCCAGAGTCGGCACCGAGCAGGAGAATGTTGTAGCGACCGTCGACCGGTGAGGTGTAACCACCTTGATTGAAAATTGAGCCGATGAAGTTTGCCTGCACACCGGCCATGTTTCCCGCATAGCCAATCGCCGAAGTGCCGAGCACACCTGCCAAAACGATCGCGGTCAGGGTGATCCAGCGTTCGCGGTTATAGAGGCGCCCGAGCTTCATCAAGCGAAGAGTATCGAGAGCCAAGAACGCAAAAAGAACCGCATAGGCGATGAGCGCCACAGCCAAAATACCGATCAGAACCGGCAGAGTGGCCAACCAAATTACCCAGCTCTTGTTGATTAGGCCAAGCAGAACCATAAAAATGATGAGCGCCCAGAAACCAAGGGTGGCGCTAATGCCAACGCGAGCCAGTTTTCGGTTTCCGGCAACCAGTTGAGCCGAACCAGGCACAAAAAGGGTTAGCGCAATTAGCCACCAGGCACGGCGATGCATTTGCTCTGGTGTGGCACGGTCGATTGCATGAAATGGGCCAGCATTGCGCTGACGCGGGTTTATGCGTTGGTTCAAATTTGAGATTTTAGCTTCGCATTCTTCTCGGCGACCTGCTCTTTGAGCGACTCACCATAGGCAAACATTGCTGCCGAGATTTGGGCATCGTTGGTGCCAAGAATTCGGGCAGCCAAGAGGCCAGCGTTTTTTGCACCGTTGATCGACACCGTTGCCACCGGAATACCGCCGGGCATCTGCACAATCGAAAGCAGTGAATCCATGCCATCTAGTTTTGCCAGTGCGACCGGAACGCCGAAAGAGTGGTGACCGAGGCAAGCATGCCGGGCAGGTGCGCTGCGCCGCCGGCTCCGGCGATGATTACTTTGATGCCACGGCCAGCTGCTGCCTTGCCCCACTCGATCATGCGCTCTGGGGTGCGGTGCGCCGAGAGCACCTCGACTTCGTATTCGATGCCGAATTCTTTGAGAGCCTGGGCGGCGTCAGACATGACACTCCAGTCAGAGTCAGAGCCCATCACAACGCCGACTACCGGCTTGCCAGAAATAGCTGCAGACATGGGGGGCTCCTTAGGTTTCGGCAACCCCTAAATTTTACCTAAAGCTTCGCTTTATCCCTGTAGCAAAACGGCGGCGGCACCCTTGGCCTCGGCCAGGGCGTGGGTGGCATCACCCGAAATGACCGTCACGTGACCCATCTTGCGACCGGCTCTTGCGCCCTTGCCGTAGGTGTGAATCTTGGCTTCAGGGTGAGCTGCTAGAGCTTTGTCATAAGCCTGAACAAAGTTGTTTGAGTCATCTACACCAAGCAGGTTGACCATCACAGAGTGCGCTGCACGCGGAGCCGTTGAACCAAGCGGCAAGTCAAGAACTGCTCGAAGATGCTGTTCGAACTGGCTGGTGACCGAACCTTCGATGCTGAAGTGGCCAGAGTTGTGAGGTCGCATGGCGAGCTCGTTGATCAAAATTCGGCCATCGCGTGCCTCAAACATTTCAACGGCAAGAACTCCGGTCACACCAATGCCTTCGGCCACAGCTGCCGCGATTTCGGCGGTGCGCTGCAAAGTTTCGGCGCTGACCTGCGGGGCCGGGGATAGCACAACCGAACAAACGCCGTTTTCTTGGATGGTCTGCACCAGCGGCCAGGTCCTTAGCTCGCCGGACGGACGGCGCGCACTGAGCTGTGCCAGTTCGCGAACGAAGTCGACCTTTTCTTCGGCCAGCAAGCTGCCACCAAAGTCAGCAAGATTGGCCAGCCAATCGCTGGCATCGGCTGCGCTTCGAACTACACGCACTCCCTTGCCGTCATAACCGCCGATTGGGGTCTTCAAAATTGCAACGCCACCGTTTTTGGCGATAAAAGCCTCCAGTGCTTCGGCGGTTTGAATCTCGGCCCAGGCCGGCATCGGCAGCCCAAGAGCGCCAAGGCGCTGACGCATGTGAAGTTTGTTTTGAGCAAACGCCAAAGCCTTGCTCGGCGGCTGAACGCTAATCCCTTCGGCCTCTAGGGTTTCGAGCACGCTAAGTGGCACGTGTTCGTGGTCAAAGGTGATCACATCAACGGTTTTGGCAAACTCACGAACTAGCTCGACCTTGGTGTAGTCGCCGACCATGGTGGTGGCGAGCGCCGCCGACGAACCCGCCGCTTCGGCGAGAACCTGAAGATCTAGGCCCAGATTAATTGCCGGAACGGTCATCATGCGGG
>JBEGKM010000057.1:0-6230 GCA_041184065.1 Actinomycetota bacterium | reverse complement strand
GTCCACGGTGTTATGCGAAAGCGCTTCGAGCGTAGTTGCGCCAATAAAACGCAAGGCGTTCTGAGTTGGGATGACTTTTACCGTGTGGCCAGCTTCGGTTAGCTGACGAATAATGCCCGTGGCCTTGTATGCAGCAATACCGCCGGTAACACCAACGATGACGTGCATTTTAGAGCGTTTGGTTACTCTGCAGCGTGCTTGGCCAGCTTGTGCTGGTCGATCTCGTGCATGGCGATAGTAAGTGGCTTCTCATCGACGGTTGCGTCTACTAGTGGGCCAACGTTGTTGAACAAGCTGCCCTCGTGAAGAGCCGAGTAGTAGTCATTGATCTGACGTGCGCGCTTTGAAGCGAAGATAACCAATTCGTACTTTGAGTTAACGGTCTTCATTAGGTTATCGATTGCTGGTGAAACGATACCTTCTAGCTTTTCAGACATGATTCAACTTTCTGTTGTCTATTGGTTTGAGAAGAGTGCGGCCACAAAATTAGGCCTGCATCAAGTCTACGACTTCTTGGGCGCATCTGGCCACCTCGTCGTTAATAACTACGTGGTCAAATTCCGACTGCGCGGCTAGCTCCTCGCGAGCTGTTTCAAGCCGGCGAGCCTGCTCCAAAGCGTTTTCGGTGCCTCTCCCCTGCAACCGGCGAACCAACTCATCCCAACTCGGTGGCGCGATAAAAATTAGCTTCGCGTCAGGCATCGCAGCCTTCACCTGTCTGGCTCCTTGGATGTCGATCTCAAGCAAAACCAATTCGCCGCGGTCAAGTGCCTCAACGACCGGCTGCTTCGGCGTGCCGTATTTGTTGGTTCCATGGACAACCGCGTATTCCAGCATTTCCCCATCGCTGATGAGTTCGTCGAATTGCTCGTGGCTCAAAAAGTAGTAGTCGACTCCATCGACCTCCCCCGGCCTTGGTGCGCGAGTTGTTGCCGATACCGAAAGATGCACATTCGGAAAGTTACTCAGGATGTGATTGACGACTGTTCCCTTGCCTACGGCTGTGGGGCCAGCAATTACTGTCAACTGATTCGGCATGTCTCCAGCCTAGTTCGCTAGTCCCGCGGCCAATTCGGCAACTGCCGCATCTATTGCCTTTGGCATGCCAGCTGGGCCAGCCTGAAGAACGCTTCTAGAGACTGAGTGAATTACCTGCGCTGAGCCAGTGCCGAATAGCTGTCGAGAATCCGACAACTGTGCGCCCTGAGCACCGAAACCTGGAGCCAGAATGGGGGTCGCCGATACCGGTTGACCTTCCATGACCGCTTGAAGTCCGAAGCTATTTAGGTTTAGCGTCGCCCCAAGAACCGCTCCAAATGATCCGAATCGTTCACCGGCCCCTGCCGTCACAGCGTTCAATTCCGAGAGCGAACGCCATATTGATGCAGCGACGGTTTCTGAATTGCTAGTCGCCTTTTGCAGAGCTGCTCCCTCGGGGTTTGAGGTTGCTGAAAGCACAATCACGCCCTTGCCGTTTTCAAGGCACTCGCTCATCATCGGTTTGAGCGAATCGAATCCAAGGTATGGCGAGACAGTCAGTGCATCGCAAACGAAGGGTGCATTCTTTCCCAGCCAGGCCTTGTGATACGCGTCCATCGTGCTACCAATGTCACCGCGCTTGGCATCCATGATTACTACCAGGTCGGTTTGCGATGCTCGATTAGCCAGTTCTTCAAGCACGGCGAAGCCCGCTGATCCAAAGCGCTCGAAGAAAGAAACCTGAGGCTTTATAACGCCAACTCTGCCGACTGCAGCATCAAGTGCCCGCATCGAGAACTCCCGTAGGCCATCCGCACTGTCGGCTAGGCCCCAATCCTCAAGAAGCGAGGCATGCGGGTCGATGCCGACGCAAAGTTGACCGTATTTGGTAAAGGCCTTTTCGAGTTTTGCTCCGAAACTACTTGGCAAGTGCAGCCGCCCTGTCCTTCGAGTGCTCCTGAAGCGATTTCACATCGAACGGCCCGGCGATAACAGCCTCGAAAGATCCGATGGCTGCGCTCAGCTGCGCAATAGTTGTGAAAATCGCCTTGTCTGCCGCGGTTGTCGCCGCGCGAATCTCATAACCGTCTTTGCGGGCGCTCGAACCAGAAGGAGTGTTCACCACAACATCGACCTTGCCAGCGGTGATCAAGTCAACGATGGTTGGGCCCTCGATAACCGAGGTGTCGTCGGTGTGCTTGCGCACAACCTGGGCTTCAATGCCGTGACGGGCAAGAATTGCGGCGGTTCCACTTGTCGCAAGGATCTTGTAGCCAAGTTGTTCAAGGCGTCGAACCGGCAGAACAACCTGCGGCTTGTCGCGGTCTGCAACCGAGATGAAGATGCTTCCAGAAGTCGGTAGGGCGCTGCCTGCAGCCGACTGGCTCTTGGCAAATGCCTTAGGAAAGTCAACGTCGATTCCCATGACTTCACCGGTCGAGCGCATTTCTGGGCCGAGCAATGAGTCGACGAAACGACCATCCTTAGTAGCAAAGCGCTTGAACGGTAGGACCGCTTCTTTCACCGAAATAGGCGAACCTGCTGGGATGTAGGTACCGTCCTTCTCAGGAAGGTGACCCTCGGCAACCAACTGCTTGATGGTTTTTCCGACCATAACCAAAGAGGCTGCCTTGGCCAAGGTGATGCCAAGCGCCTTTGAAACGAACGGCACGGTACGAGACGCTCGCGGGTTTGCCTCGAGAACATACAAGACGTCAGCGGCAAGCGCGAACTGCACGTTCAGCAAGCCGCGAACACCAACGCCTTGGGCGATCTTTAGGGTCGCTTCGCGAACGCGAGCAATCTGAGAGTCGCTCATGGTTACCGGGGGCAAGGTGCAACTCGAGTCGCCCGAGTGAATACCGGCCTCCTCGATGTGCTCCATAACGCCACCTACGTATAGCTCTTCGCCGTCAAACAAAGCGTCGATATCGATTTCGATTGCGTTATCTAGAAAGCGATCAACCAAAAGTGGGTGGTCAGGGCCGACAATTGCCTGGTCCTTGATGCGCTCAAAGTAGTCGCGCACTCCGTTTTGGTCGTAGATGATTTCCATTCCGCGGCCACCAAGAACAAACGATGGGCGAACCAGAACCGGGTACCCAATTCGAGCTGCGATGGCTTCTGCCTCAGACAGGTTGAGTGCGGTTCCATTTGGTGGAGCCAGCAAGTCGCCGTCATCAAGAATCTTTGAGAACAATCCGCGTTCTTCGGCAAGGTCGATTGCCTCTGGAGTTGTTCCAAGAATCGGAATACCTGCGGCCTTTAAGCCCTTTGCCAAGCCAAGCGCCGTCTGGCCGCCTAGCTGAACTACTACACCAACTAGCTCACCGCTTTGCTGCTCTGCATAGATGACCTCGAGCACATCCTCGAGAGTCAATGGCTCAAAGTAGAGGCGGTCCGAGGTGTCGTAGTCGGTTGAGACGGTCTCTGGGTTGCAGTTGATCATGATGGTCTCGTAGCCCGCGTCAGAGAGTGCAAATGATGCGTGCACACAGCTGTAATCGAACTCGACACCCTGACCAATTCGGTTAGGGCCCGATCCTAGAATTACTACCTTCTTACGGTCAGAAGGGACAACTTCGGTCTCTTCTTCGTAGGTGCTGTAGTGATACGGGGTTAGTGCGGGGAACTCACCAGCACAGGTGTCAACAGTTTTGAATACTGGACGTAGGCCGAGGTCGTGACGCATGGTGCGAACCTCAGATTCGCTCAATCCGCGAATGGCTGCTATTTGCGCGTCGCTGAAACCGTGGTCCTTGGCGTGGCGGATAACGTCTGCGTCGAGGCTAGGTGCGTTCTTGATGTCGACTGCAACCTCGTTGATCAAAACGATCTGATCGATGAACCATGGGTCCATCTTGGTTGATTCGAAGACCTGCTCAGGAGTAGCTCCCGCGCGGAGAGCCTGCTGCAACAGGACAATGCGACCGTCGGTCGGAGTCTTGATTGCCTCAAGAAGCTCGTCGACGTTGCCGAGATCTCCATCCCAGTGGAATGACGAACCACGACGCTCGAGGCTGCGAAGCGCCTTCTGCAAAGCCTGAGAATAGTTACGGCCAATTGCCATGGCCTCGCCAACTGACTTCATGGTGGTGGTGAGCGTTGCATTCGCAGCGGGGAACTTCTCGAATGCAAAGCGGGGAACCTTGACCACTATGTAGTCGAGTGTTGGTTCGAAGCTCGCCGGAGTCACGCGGGTGATGTCGTTAGGGATTTCGTCGAGGGTGTAGCCAATAGCCAACTTCGCAGCGATCTTTGCGATCGGGAATCCGGTGGCCTTCGATGCCAGCGCTGATGACCGGCTCACTCGCGGATTCATTTCGATGACCACAACGCGCCCATTGGTTGGGTCAACCGCAAACTGAATGTTGCAGCCACCGGTGTCTACACCAACGGCGCGAATGATATCGATTGAAATGTCTCGGAGGTGCTGGTATTCACGGTCGGTTAGAGTCAACGCCGGTGCAACGGTGATCGAGTCACCGGTGTGAACACCAACGGGGTCAACGTTCTCGATTGAGCAAACCACGACACAGTTGTCGTTTGTGTCGCGCATCAACTCAAGCTCGTATTCCTTCCAGCCAAGAATCGACTCAGATAGCAGTACCTCGGTGACCGGGCTTGCCTGAAGGCCAGAATCGGCGATGCGACGAAGCTCTTCTTCGTTGTATGCGAATCCAGAACCCAAGCCACCCATGGTGAACGACGGCTGAACCATAACTGGGTAGCCCAGCTCTTTCACTGCCTCGAGGCACTCCTCCAAGGTGCCACAGATGACCGACTTGGCGACATCGGCGCCGTTGCCTAGACCAAGAACGAGCTGCTTGAACAGTTCGCGGTCTTCACCCTTTTTGATCGCATCAACCTTGGCACCAATTAGCTCAACATTGTGCTTCTCAAGGATGCCTAGTTCGTGCAACTGCATCGCGGCATTTAGCGCGGTCTGGCCACCTAGAGTTGGCAGAATCGCATCTGGCCTCTCTTTGATAATGATCGACTCGATTACCTGTGGCGTGATCGGTTCGATGTAGGTCGCATCGGCGAAGTCTGGGTCGGTCATGATGGTCGCTGGGTTTGAATTGACCAAGATCACACGGATGCCCTCGGCGCGCAATACGCGACAAGCCTGAGTTCCCGAATAGTCGAACTCACAAGCCTGACCGATCACGATCGGGCCGGAACCGATTACTAGTACTGATTTGATGTCGGAACGCTTTGGCATTAGTTGGCCACCTTGTTGTTCTTGATTAGGTCAACCAAACGGTCGAATAGATAACTTGAGTCGTGTGGGCCGGCTGCGGCCTCTGGGTGGTACTGAACCGAGAAGGCAGGGATGTCAAGGCATTCAAGGCCCTCAACGCAGTCGTCATTGAGCGATACGTGGCTCACTGTGACGCGGCCGAATCCGGCTGGGCTTTGAACCTCTGGTCCCCCATCAACCTTGACGGCGAAACCATGGTTGTGAGCGGTTACCTCGACGCGACCGGTCTTGCGGTCTAGAACCGGCTGGTTGATACCGCGGTGACCGAAAGGCAACTTGTAGGTGTCAAATCCGAGCGCGCGGCCAAGTAACTGATTGCCGAAGCAGATGCCGAAGAAAGGAATTTTCTTTCCAAGGATCTCGCGAAGGACTTCGACCTGACCGCCGGCAGCCTCTGGGTCGCCAGGACCGTTCGAATAGAACACGGCGTCAGGGTTGGTGGCAAGGATTGTTGCCGCGTCACTCTTTGCTGGTAGCACAACGGTTTCGAGTCCGCGCTGGTTCATGTGTTCGATGGTCGAACGCTTAATTCCAAGGTCCAGAATGGCAACACGGCCAACAAACTGACCTCCGGCTGCGTTCGTGTATGCAGCGCCTGTGGTCACTGTGTCACTTAGAGAAAGGCCCTTCATCTTCACTGCCGCCTGAACTTCGCCAAGCAGTTCTTCAATCGGAGTCTTTGCCAGTTCTCCCGAGAAGATTCCAGCGCGCATGGTCCCGGCAGAGCGTAGGTGGCGAGTCAGAGCGCGAGTGTCAACCCCGGCGATGCCAACGACCGAGTACTTCTCAAGCTCTTCGCCAAGACTCTTCTCTGCTCGAAAATTCGAAACGATGCGTGATGCATCGCGAACCACGTAGCCCGCAACCCAAACCTTGCTCGACTCTTCGTCACGAGAATTTACTCCCGTGTTGCCAATATGAGGAGCGGTCTGCACCACAATCTGCCCGGCATACGAAGGGTCGGTCAGGGTCTCTTGGTAGCCGGTCA